>JBAUOI010000145.1:0-6641 GCA_049579665.1 Methyloceanibacter sp. | reverse complement strand
GGATGAAGCCGTCGGGTTCCTGCGAGGCCTTGGACAGGCCACGCAGCACGATGAAGGCAAACAAGGTGAGCAGGATGAGACAGGCGATCAGTCCGTATTCCTCCGCCGTGACCGCAAAGATGAAGTCGGTGTGGGAGTCGGGGAGCACGTTCTTCACCGTGCCCTCGCCAGGGCCCCTGCCGAACCAGCCGCCATGCAAGAAGGAATCGATCGAGCGGTCGGTCTGATAGGTGTCGCCGGAGCCGGGATCGAAGAAGCGGTCGATGCGCGAGGCGACATGCGGCACGAGCAGATAGGCGGTGACGACCCCGCCGAGGCCGGCAAATCCAAGCGCGCCGATCCAGACCATATTGATGCCGGCCATATAAAACAGTGCGCCCCAGACCAGCGTGACGAGCAGCGTCTGGCCGAAATCCGGCTGGAGGATCAGCAGCACGGCGAAGATCGCGTAAAGCGCCACGGCGATCTGGATGCCGGGAATGTCGGGGCGCTTCTGGCTTTCGTTGAACAGCCAGGCGGTCAGCACGACGAACGCGGGCTTGACGAACTCCGACGGCTGGATCGAGACGAAGCCGATCTGAAGCCAGCGCTTGGCGCCTTTGATCTCCGGTCCAAGCCCCAGGATCAGCGCCATCAGCGCGATGCCGACGATGAAGATCACCAGGCTCGCGCGCCTGATCTGCTTCGGCGTGAGCGTCGATGCCGTGAACATGATGGCGACCGCCGGAAGGAGCAAGGCCGCTTGACGGCGCACGAAATAGAACGGCTCGAGATGGTATTTCGCGGCAATCGGCGGGCTCGCCGCCAGCGACAGCACGAGACCCGCGCCCATCAGCAGCAGCAAGCCGAAGAACATCAGCCGGTCGACGGTGAACCACCAGTCCGAGAGCACGCTCTTGTCCGCACGGGTAAGCCTCATGCCGCTTTCCCCTGCTCCGGCGTTACGCTCTCGACGCCGTCAAGCGCCATGACGATTTGACGAAAGGCTTCGCCGCGCTCCACGAAATTGGCGAACTGATCGTAAGAGGCGCAAGCGGGCGATAGCAGCACCACGGGCTCGTTGGCGTTGGAGCGGCTGGCATCCGCCGCCGCCGCTGCGACGGCGCGGTCGAGCGTGCCGCACTGGACATGGTCTACGCTGCCGCCAAGCTGGTCGGCGAAGGCGTCCGATGCCTCGCCGATCAGATAAGCGCGCGCGATCCTACCGAAGAAAGGCTCCAATCCCGCCAAGCCCCCCTCCTTCGGCCGGCCCCCGATGATCCAGTAAATATCCGAAAAGCTTGCGAGCGCCTTACCGGCCGCGTCCGCATTGGTGGCCTTGGAGTCGTTGACGAACAGAGTCTTGCCCAGCCGCGCCACCTGCTCCATGCGGTGGGCGAGGCCGGCAAAGCTCTTCAGCCCTTGCGCGATCGAGGCAGTGGTGAGGCCTTGCGAGCGGGCGAGCGCGTAGGCAAAAGCCGCGTTCTGCCAATTATGCGCGCCCCTGAGTGAGCCGATACCGGCAAGATCGATGCGGGCGAGCTCGGCGCCGTCCTCCATCTCATGCAGCACGCCGTGTTCGGCGAAGACACCCGTCTCCACGGGGCGTCCCACGGCGATACGCTTGACGGCAAACGGTCCTTTGAGGCTATCGGCGATGGCGCGCGATGGCGCGTCGTCGATGCCGATCACGGCGGTGCCGCCCGCACCGAGATGGGCAAACACCATCGACTTGATGCGGGCATAGTTCGCAAGCGTGCCATGCCGGTCAAGGTGGTCGGGCGTGATGTTGAGGAGCGCCGCAGCGTCTGGCGCCATCCCAGGCGCAAGCTCGATCTGGAAAGACGAAAGCTCGATGACATAAGTAAGATCGGCGGCGAAGGGCTCCAAGTCGAGCACCGCGTTGCCGATATTGCCGCCAAGCGCCACGCGCTTCCCCGCGGCTTCGAGAAGATGGGCGGTGAGCGCGGTGGTGGTGGATTTGCCGTTGGTGCCGGTGATGACCACCACTCCGCCTGGCGTCGCGCTCTTCGCCCGCTCGCGGAAGAACAGCTCGATATCGCCGATCACCTCAATGCCGGCGTCCCTCGCGCGGCTGACCGACCAATGCGGCTCGGGATGGGTCAGGGCGATGCCAGGCGCCAGAACGAGAGCGGCAAAGCCCGACCAGTCGACTTCCGCGAGGTTCCGCACAATGAAGCCTTGCGCTTCGGCCTGCTCCCGAGCCGCCTGATTATCGTCCCAGACGATAGGGTTGGCGCCGCCCGCTCGGAGCGCGCGGGCGGAGGTAAGCCCACTCAAGCCGAGCCCGAGGACCGCAACGTCCCGGCCGGCGAAGATCGTCACGGGAATCATGGATCGGGAATCTACCGCAATTTCAGGGTGGCAAGGCCAGTAAGCGCAAGCACCACGGCGATGATCCAGAACCTGATCACCACCGTCGATTCCGGCCAGCCTTTCTGCTCGAAATGATGGTGAAGCGGGGCCATGCGGAACACACGCTTGCCGAACAGCCGGAAGGAGGTGACCTGCACGATCACGGAAGCCGCTTCGAGCACGAACAGGCCGCCGACAATGGCGAGCACGAGTTCATGCTTGGTGGCGACGGCGATGGTGCCAAGCGCGCCACCGAGCGCCAGCGATCCGGTGTCGCCCATGAAGATGAGAGCGGGTGGTGCGTTGAACCACAGAAAGCCAAGGCCGGCGCCGACCAGCGCGCCGCACACCACGGCAAGCTCGCCGGTCCCTTGCACGAAATGAATCTGGAGGTAATCGGCGAACAGCACGTTGCCGACGAGGTAGGAGATAAAGCCGAAGGTGGCCGCGGCGATCATGACAGGTACGATGGCCAAGCCGTCGAGACCGTCGGTCAGGTTCACGGCATTGCCGGCGCCGACGATGATGAACGCCCCGAAGGGGATGAACAGCCAGCCAAGATCGATCAGCACGCTCTTGAAGAAGGGAATGGCGAGGGAGGTCGCCAGCGGCTCCTGGCCAGCATGCACGATCACGGCAGTGGCGACCACGGCGGCCAGCGCCTCGACGACGATCTTGATGCGGCCGCGGAAGCCTTCAGCCGACTGCTTGGTGACCTTGAGATAGTCGTCGTAAAGGCCGACGGCGCCATAGACGAGGGTGAGCAGCAGCACAACCCAGACATAGGTGTTGCGCAGATTGCCCCAGAGCAGCACGGAGACGGTCACGCCCGAGAGGATCATCAGACCGCCCATGGTGGGCGTGCCCTGCTTCTGGAGGAGATGGCGCTCGGGCCCGTCCTTGCGGATCGGCTGGCCCTTGCCCTGGCGGATCTTCAACGACCTGATCACCTTTGGGCCGAACAGGAACACGAACAGGAGCGCCGTGATGAGCGCGCCGCCGGTGCGAAAGGTGATGTAGCGAAACACATTGAAGGCGGCGAGCTCGGGGGTGAACTCGGTCAGCCAGTAAAACATTGCCTTCCCTCTCCCCTCGCCGATTAGGCCGGCGCGGCTTCCGTGCCGAACCGGCGCTTCAAGGCTTCGACCAGCGGGCCCATGCGACTGCCCAACGAGCCTTTGACCATGATCGCATCCCCGGGCCCCACCGCGCCCAAAAGCTTAGGCTGAAGCTCCTCGGCGGTCTTGGCATAAGCGCCTTGGCGACTTGCCGGTAAAGCCCCGTAAAGGGCGCCCATCAACTCGCCGCAGGCAAAGACTACATCTATCCCGCCCCCGTCAATGAACTCGGCAAGCTCCTGATGCAATTTGGGGCCTTCCGGGCCGAGTTCCAGCATGTCTCCCAGCACCGCAACACGACGGGTGAACGCGTTTCGCGGGGTCAGCCCGAGCGTTGCCAGCGCTGCACGCATGGAGGCCGGATTGGCGTTGTAGGATTCGTCGATGATGGCGATCCGCCCACGCGGGCTTTCGATAAGGGTGCGCGCGCCGCGTCCGGCTTGCGCCTCCAGCCCCTCGAGCGCTGCGGCCGCCTGTTTGAGATCGGCGCCGGCGAGCTTCGCCGCAGCGAGCACGGCCAGCGAATTCTGCACCAGGTGACGCCCCGGCGCGCCGAGCCGATAGCGCAACGTCTCGCCGAGAATATCGGCGTTGACCTTGGACCCGTCGGGCTCAAGCTCGACGCCGAGCAGCCGCGCCTCGGCGCCTCGCGCTTCACCGAAGCCGACAATCCGCGCGCCGTGTTCGAGCGCGTGCGCCTTCAGCCGCTCGTAATAAAGGCTGTCGCGATTGATGACCGCCGCGCCGCCCGGTTCCAGTCCGTGGAAGATCTCCGCCTTCGCATCGGCGATCTCCTCCACCGAGCGGAAGAAGCCGAGATGCACCGGCGCCACGGTGGTGACGATGGCGATGTGCGGCCTGACGAGACGCGTGAGCGCGTCGATCTCGCCCGCGTGATTCATGCCGATCTCGAACACGCCGTAGATGACTGTTTTCGGCATATTGGCGAGCGACAGCGGCACGCCCCAATGATTGTTGAACGACTTGGCCGAGGCATGCACCGAGCCGCTCGGCGCCAGCGCGAGGCGGAGCGCCTCCTTGCTGCCGGTCTTACCCGCGCTGCCGGTGACGGCGATCACCTTGGTGAAACTCGCACGCGCGCGTGAGGCGCGGCCGAGATCGTTCAGAGCTTCCAGCGTTTCGCCAACGCGGACCAGCCTCTCCTCTTTTCCCCGGGGGAAAGTGCCGTCAACGATGGCGCAAGCGGCGCCCTGATCCAGCGCGGTGGCGACGAAGGCGTGTCCGTCGCGATTCGGCCCGCGGATGGCGACGAAGCCTTCGCCCTTCCCAAGGCTCCGCGTGTCGATGGAGAATCCCGTCACCGGACCCTCGCGCGTACCCAGGCATGCCCCTTTGGTGGCGCTCATGACCTCGCCTAAGGTCCAAAGCGGCTCAGCCACAGCTCGCCCCTTGCTTTAGAGCGGCCGCGACCGCGTCATGATCCGAAAACGGGATCACGGTCATGCCGATGGTTTGGCCGGTCTCATGGCCTTTGCCGGCCACGAGCAGAACGTCGCCGCGCTCGAGCCGCGCCACCGCGTCGGCGATTGCCGTGGCCCTGTCGCCGATCTCGATGGCGCCGGGAGCCGCAGCCAGAATCTGGCTGCGGATGGCAGCAGCGCTTTCGCTGCGCGGATTGTCGTCGGTGACGATGGCAAGGTCCGCTTTGGCGGCCGCCACGGCACCCATCTCGGGTCGCTTGCCCTTGTCGCGGTCGCCGCCGCAGCCGAACACCACCAGCAGCCGGTTGGCGACGTAAGGCCTGAGCGCTTCGAGTACCTTGGCGAGCGCGTCGGGCGTGTGGGCGTAGTCGACGAAGATCGGCGCGCCGCCGCGCGCGGTGCCGGCGAGATCGAGGCGCCCGCGTGCGCCTTTCAAAGATTCCAGCATTGGCAGCACGGTTCCGGCATCGGCGCCGATTGCCATCGCCAGGCCCGCGGCGACCAGCGCGTTGGACGCCTGGAAGGCGCCGACCAGCGGCAAGCGAACGTGACGGCGCTTGCCCGCATGCTCGATGACGAGGATCTGGCCGAAGCCGTCGAGCTCGGTCGAGCTCAAGCGCAAGGTCTTGCCGTCGCGCCCGACCGACACCAACTTGAGCCCCCTCGCCTCGGCCACGCCGGCCACGCGGGTTCCGGCTTCGCTGTCGACATCCACCACGGCGCCGGCGCCGCGCGGCAAAAGCTCGGTGAAGAGTCGAAGCTTCTGCGCGAAATAATCCTCGAAGCTGGCGTGGTAGTCCAAATGGTCGCGCGAGATATTGGTGAAGGCGCCGGCCGCGAGCGCGACGCCGTCGATGCGGCGCTGCTGCAAGCCGTGGCTCGAGGCTTCAAGCGCGAGATGCGTGACCCCGTCGCGTGCAAGCGCGGCGAGGATGCGATGCAGCTCGATCGGGTCGGGCGTAGTGTGCTTGAGCACCTCGGTGCCGCGCGGACTTACGACGCCGACCGTGCCGAGGCTTGCCGCTTTGTAACCCTGTCCCGCCCAGAGCTGGCGCAGGAAGGAGGCAACCGAGGTCTTGCCGTTGGTGCCGGTGACGGCGACGGCAGTCTCCGGCTGAACCCCGAAAAAGCGCGAAGCGATCAGAGCCAGTTGCCGGCGCGGATCGCTGTCCTCGATGATCGCCGCCCTTGCGGAACTCGGCGCGGCACCTTCCGCCACAAGAATCGCCGCGGCACCGCGCTGCAAGGCATCTTGAATGAAGCGCGCGCCATCGGTCTTGACCCCCGGCAATGCCGCGAACAAAAAGCCGGGCTTCACCTCGCGGCTGTCGGCCGCAAGGCCTGCAATCGGCATGGTCGCGAGGTGCGAAGGCAGTTCCACCCCGCGGCCTAACAGCTCACCCAGAGTCATGGTCTGACTTTGCGCCCCGAAAAGCGGCGTTTCCTTGAGAATCTCAAGGATTTTGGCCAACCCTTTGAGGGCAGGCGTCTTTTAATAGGAGGCGAGCACCTTGGCGTCAAATTTGCGCTGCTCGTCCTCCGGACGCGGCGCGACGCCGAGAATGGGGGCGATGCGCTCTATGATCCTGCCCGCGGTGGGCGCCGCGTTGACGCCGGCCGTCGCCTGGTTGCTCGACTCGGCGACGCGCTGCGGCTCGTCGAGCATGACGAGGACCAGATATTCGGGCGCATCGGTCGGGAAGGTCGAAAGGAAGCTCGTCAGCAG
>JBAUOI010000144.1:0-7040 GCA_049579665.1 Methyloceanibacter sp. | reverse complement strand
GCATGGAGAGGGCCGGCTGGCTGACGGCGCAGGCTTCGGCCGCATGGCCGAAATGGCGGGTTTCCGCCAACGATTCCAGGTAACGCAACTGCCTGAGCGAGACCACGCGATAAGTGCCGCTTATGCTGACTATAAGGAAATACGATTGGAAATTATCATGACCCGAAAGCATATTCAATCGCAGAGCCGGGCAGCCACCTCCGGGTTCGCAAAACTAAGCTGGTCGCGGAAGGAGAGCTGCAATGCGTGAGTGGCACAAGCCGACGATCGACGAGACGGAGTCCGGCATGGAAGTCACAAGTTACCTGCCGGCAGAGCTGGATCGCGCTTAATCCTGTCTCTCATCTCGGAACACTGCGAACGGCGATCCGGCGATAAGCCTGGTCGCCGTTTCGTTTTGCGGCCCGAGCTGCCGCCCACCAATAGTGGCGCGGATCGGCGCGTTCGATTACCCCCAGCAAGCGCACTGCCAAATGTTCCGTTCAGGCTTTCTTAATGTGGTATGCAGCTAGCGTTCATGCGGAAATCATGCAGCGCTCTTCCGAGCTTCCTATATTCAGTCTGTCGAACTACGCCCCGAGGTTGACGGCGCCCTTCAGCTAGCCGTTGACGTGTATCAAGGCGGCGAATTCTAGGGAGGACTATCCGATCTCTCATCAAGATTGGGTAGCAAGAGGTAAACACCGTGACCAAGATTATGAGCCCCGAGGAACTGGAGCAGGAGCTTCGCGCCATCGGCGCCGAGCGCTATCACGACAAGCATCCGTTTCATAAGCTGCTGCATGGCGGCAAGCTCGACAAAGGCCAGGTGCAGGCCTGGGCGTTGAACCGTTACTGCTATCAGTCGGCGGTGCCGCGCAAGGACGCCGCCCTGATGAGCCGCTGCCACGACCGCCAGCTCCGCCGCGACTGGATCCATCGCATCATGGATCACGACGGCTTCGGCGAGGAGGAAGGCGGCATCGAGCGCTGGCTGGTCCTGACCGACGGTCTAGGGCTCGAGCGCGACTACGTCATTTCGCGGAAGGGCGCCCTGCCCGAGACCGTGTTCGCCGTCGAGGCTTATGTCAATTTCGTGCGCGAGAAGACCCTGGTCGAGGCGGTCGCCTCCTCGCTCACCGAGCTGTTCGCGCCCAAGATTCACAGGGAGCGCATCTCGGGCATGCTCGAGAACTACGACTTCATCAGCGACGAGGTGATGCAATATTTCAAGCGCCGCCTGACCCAGGCGCCTGACGATGCCGCCTTCGCGCTCGACTATGTGAAGCGCAATGCGCGCACGCCGGAGGCACAGACTGCCGTGCTCGATGCGCTGCGATTCAAATGTAACGTGCTTTGGGCGCAGCTCGATGCGCTGCATTACGCCTATGTCGAGCCGGGACTGATCCCGCCCGGCGCTTTCGTGCCGGCCAAAGCATGAACGAAGCCTCGTCCCCTGCACGCCTGATCGTCGGTGCGGAGACGCGGCCTCATTTGCCGGCCTATTTGAAGCTCCGCCACGACGCGGGGCGAGGCCGTTGGATTTTGTTGGCGCCCGAGCGGGTGCTGACACCTGACGACACCGCCGTCGCAGTGCTCAAGCTCTGCGACGGCAAACGAACCGTGGAGGAGATTGTCCAAGCCCTCGCTCAGGAGTATTCCGCGCCCGCCGACGTGATCCGCGCCGACGTGCTCGACCTGCTCCAAGGCCTGGCTGACAAGGGATACATAAAGGGATGAGCGAGGAGCTGGAGCCTAAGACCATCGGACATTGCCAGAGCGTCGTTGTCGACGACGAGCCGACCGAAGGCGCGAGCGGCGACGCGCAAGCGGCGCTGTGTGCGCGCGCGCCCGTCGGCCTGCTCGCCGAGCTGACGCATCGCTGTCCGTTACAGTGCTCGTACTGCTCGAACCCGATCGAGCTCGAACGGGTGAACAAGGAGCTCTCCACCGAGATGTGGTGCTCGGTGATGCGCCAAGCCGGCGAGATGGGCATACTGCAAGTACATCTCTCGGGCGGCGAGCCCACCGCGCGCAAGGACCTCGAGGACATCGTCTCGGCCGCCTCCGAGGCCGGCCTCTACACGAACCTGATCACCGCCGCCGTCACCCTCAATCGCGCCCGCCTCGAGGACTTGGTCAAGCGCGGGCTCGATCACGTCCAGATCTCGTTCCAGGACGTCGATGCCGAGAACGCCGAGCGGATCGGCGCCTATCCCGGCGCCACCGCGAAGAAGCTCGACGTCGCCCGCTGGGTGACCGAGCTCGGTCTGCCGCTGACCGTCAATGCGCCGATCCACCGCCAGAACATCCACAATGTCGGCCGCTATATCGAGCTTGCCATCAAGCTCGGGGCGCAGCGGCTCGAAGTGGCACATGTGCAATATTACGGCTGGGCTTATCTCAACCGCGCCGCACTGATCCCGACCTACGAAGAGACCGTCAAGTCGATCGAGTTCGTCGAGCGCGAGCGCGAGCGTCTGAAGGGCGTGCTCACCATCGACATGGTCGTACCCGACTACTACGCCAAGCGCCCGAAGCCCTGCATGGGCGGTTGGGGCAAGGGCTTCATGAACATCACCCCGGCCGGCAAGGTGCTTCCCTGCCACGCCGCCGAGACGATCAAGACGCTGACCTTCGACAATGTGCAGGATCGTCCGCTGCTCGACATCTGGCTCAACTCGGATGCCTTCAACGCCTTCCGCGGGACCGCCTGGATGAAGGAGCCTTGCCGCTCCTGCGCCTTCAAGGAAATCGATTTCGGCGGCTGCCGCTGCCAGGCGATGGCTATCACCGGCGATGCCCGCAACACCGACCCGGCTTGCGCGCTGTCGCCCTATCACGGGGAGATGGTGCGTCTGGCGCGCGAGGAGGCTGCGAAGCCGCCGACGCCATTCGTCTATCGCAATCCGCGCAACGCGGCAGAAGCCGCCAAGGCCGAGCGCCCGCTGGTGCCCGCGGAATAGCCGCGAGGCCCCCTCTGCTTCACTGTGTCGAGATCTGCCGACCCGTCTTAAGCGGCGAGCGCCGCATCGGCCGGGCGCGTGCCTGGCTTGCCGCCTAACACGCGATAAGCGTGCACGAAGGCGAGCGTGGACACGGGGATCGAGACCAGCAGCCCAACGACCAGCGCCAGCAGACCGAGCAGATTGATCAGCACGAGCAGCAGCACGAAGCCCAACAGCTGCCATTTATGTCCGCGCGTCAGTCGATTGCTCTCATTCATCGCATCGATCGGACCAAGCTCGCGCTCGATCACGACGAAGGGCGCGAACATGAACATAAGTCCGAACATGATGCCGGGCACGATCAGCAAGACGAAGCCGATGCCGACCGCAAGCGAGAGCAGGATCGAGGTCCCGAGATACTTCCAGAACGGCCGCGGGTGCCACAGCAAGGAAAGATCGGCCGCGTCGGGATTGTCATGCGCGGCGAGAAAGAACGCCGTCGCCCCCATGCTGACCAGCGTGCCGAGCGCGAGATTGATCACCGTGCCGATGATCGATGGGTCCTCGGCGGAGCCGGTCAGCGCCGCATCGATGCCGCTGGTGAAGCCATCGCAAATGGCTGAGGCGAGCAGGATTAGAAAGGTCGCTCCGACAAGGAACCACGGCCGCCGCTTGAACGTCTCCCAGCCGAAGCGTATGGCCTCACTCGTCGAAAATTGCATGGCCGCACGATAGCACGTGTGCTGATTCCGGGCCTTCGCCGAAACCGATTTTCACAATAGTTAGCCGGCCCTTCGGCCGGCCGAAACGGCCGCGCCTCGGAGCCACTTCCGGGCTGTGGTACCAAATATTCCCGGCTCAGGTTTCCACCTTGCAATGCCCATTTCTTTATCGCTACCATGGGCCTAGATCGTTCGGCTGGCTTTCGCGAACCCCCGCCAGCGAGCGCCTAGTTCGGGTTCGAGCCACCATAACCGGCGCATTTGCCCGCCCCAATCGGTCCCGTCGCCATGTCTCTGGTCGCCAAGTCCCCTTGCCGCATTTTCGGGCATTCTCTCGCGATCCTCGGTCTTTGCGGATCGCTTTCCCTCCTCGGCAGCCTGACGGCGAGCGCTGCAGCCTTGGCCGGCGACGAGCCGGCTGCCGCGATGCCCGGCACGCCGCCAGCTCCCGATGCGCCGGCCTCTGATAGGAAGCCTGGCGGCTTCACGGTCGAGGTGCCTCAGTCGCCGACGCCGAAAAATCCGGTGCCGATCGGTTATATCCGCCAGGTGGGAGATCACCCGCGTCCCGCATCGCGCGTCGATGTAGAGCCCGCCGATGCCGGTGTAGCCGGGTCCAAATTGGCCAATGACGAGAACAATGCCGGCGGCCAGTTCACCGGCGAGTTCTACAGCCTCGATGTCGCCACCGTAGCCTCAGCCGAGCAAGCGGTTGCCGAGGCGAAAAAGCTTGTCGATAGCGGCCACCACTTCATGCTGGTCGACGCTCCGGCCGAGACCCTGCTCAAGCTGTCCGACTGGGCCAAGGACAAGGACGTTCTGTTCTTCAATATTCGCGCCACCGACGTCGCGCTGCGGCAGGAAGATTGCCGCGCCAACATCATGCATGTGGCGCCCGACCGCTACATGCTGGCCGATGCACTCGCCCAATATCTCGTGGTGAAGAAGTGGACCAACTGGCTTCTGGTCTACGGCTCGACGCCCGGCGACCTTGCGTATGCTGATGCAGTCAAGCGCGCGGCATCGCGGTTCGGCGCCAATATCGTCGACGCGCGAGAATACAAGGACGTCTCCGGCGGGCGCCGCGACGATGTCGGTACCATTCCGCCCGGCAAGCAGGCGAGCAACGACGCGGCGTTCGCCGCCAATCCCGACTACCAGATTATCGTCGTCGCCGATGAGGATCAGTTGTTCGGCCCGTATATGCCCTATCGCGGCGGCGCCGATGCCCGGCCGGTCGCCGGCACCACCGGTCTCACTGCCACGACCTGGAGCCCGGGCCACGAGAAATGGGGCGCGACCCAGATGAACAATCACTTCCAGAAAGATTACAACCGCCTGATCCTGCCGATCGACTATCAGGCCTATGTCGCCACGCGGACCATCGGCGAGGCCGTCACCCGCAATGACGGCGAGAGTTTCGCCACTATCGCCGCCTTCATCCACGGACCCCAGCTCCAGCTTGCCCCCTTCAAGGGCATCAAGCAACAATACCGGCCCTGGGACGGTCAGTTCCGGCAGCCGATCCTGATCGCGACCGACAAGGTGCCGGTGTCGATCTCGCCGCAGGCCGGCTTCCCGCATGCGAGCCATCCCGAGATCGAGGTGGACACGCTCGGCATCGACGAGCCTGAGAGTCTCTGCAAGATGTAGGCTTAAGGACCGCGCGCTCAGCGCTCGGCGGCGGCGGTAATCAAATTGCCCTTCTCGTCCAACAAGGGCACGTTAAAGCTCTCCAGGATCACGTTGATCTCGCCCTGGTTCTCGGCAATCAGCTTGTTGATCGTATGCTTCCATTGCGGCTCATTGGGCCGCACGCCCATGGTGATGCCGTAGATCGTGCTCGGACCCGCGTTCTCCTTGACGAGCGGCACGAGCTTGAGCGGCACGCCGGCGCGCGAGGCGTAATAACCGCCCACCGGCCCCCACAACAGCGCCGCGTCGAGCTCGCCCGAGGCGATCTCGCCGATGATGGTCATGGTGGTCTTGGCAGCGCTCTCGTCGGCATTGACCTCGAACGGCTTGGCGTTCGCCACCAGCCCATGCATGGCGAGGATGCTCGCCGGCGGCGTGCGGGCGAACAGACCGATGCGTTTTCCTTTGAGCCGCGGGTCGGACAGATTGTCGACGCCGGCGAGGCTTGGATCCTGCTCACGGTAAATCAGCACATAGGATGTGTGGTAATAGGGGTTGGTGTCCTCGATCAGACCAGTGCCTTGGGCATAGCCCATGACGAGATCGCAGGCCTCGCGTCCCATCGTGTTCGGCACATAGCCGGTCGCTTCGGCGAACCAGCTATATTCGATCGTTGCATCGAGCTTCTGGGCAATCAGCTCGGCGAGCTTGTTCTCGAACCCCTCGGCCTTCTCGTTGGAGAATGGCAGATTGTCGGGGTCGGCGCAGACGCGCAAAGAGGCGGCACTGGCCGGTGCGGCGTCTGTGCTTGCGGCGCCAAGCAGCAGGGCCAAGCCGATCCTGGCCGCGGTCGCCGCTCCTCGCCGCGGAGTCTTTATCGCCGCTCGTGCACTCAAACTCGTCTCTCGTCCGTCATGCATGGGAAAGGTTCGATCATAACATAGCCCCGGCCCTCGCCGCTGCGAATGCCTGACCGCATCCAAATATGGAGATCGAGAGAAAACCGCGCCAGTCTACTGCAACATTAAACTTCGCTGACAATGCCTGCGCGGGACCGGTAAGCGTCAGTTTTCAGCCTCGCATTTGGCGATATTGTCGGCCCGCTCGGTCCCGGTGGGATAGTAAGCGCCGGTCGGGTTGGTGCCGAACGCAATCATCGCCTCGCGGCCGGCCTCGATGCTGTCCATCTCGTGCTTCGATCTCAGCAGCTTCACCGCGCAGCAATCGGCGTCGAGCTCCATCTGCTTCAGCGCCGGCGCGATATAGAAGAAGGGCTGCGGCCCGACATGGCCAAACCCCTCGCGATAGCGTCCCACATGGCCGAGCGTATGGTGGCAGCATTCATGCGCCATGAGGAAGCGGCCGTAAGACGGCTGGTCGTTGAGCGTCATGGCGTTCACCACGATCACCGGCTTGCCGTTGGAATCGAGCATCGACATCGCCTGCTCGGGCACGTCGCGCAAGGTAAAGGTGGTGACGTCACAATACGGATTGTCGGCCTTCGGCATCCACATCCTGGCCGCTTCGGAGCTGCCGCAAGACAGTCCGAGACCCGCGAGAGCCGCTACGAGGATCGGAAGACGCATATGCCCTCCGCCATAAGTCACTTTCCTCGAAAAGACTATCCTCATTAGCCGTTGCGCCAAAAGGCTTTTGTCAGTCTGGACCATCGTCTCCATATTATGCCACAGCGCCAAGTGCGGGGATTAACTCTGCGGCAATTCGGCCAGTTCCTGGCTTGGCCAAGCCTCCCGCC
>JBAUOI010000143.1:0-2066 GCA_049579665.1 Methyloceanibacter sp. | reverse complement strand
TTTCAATCTGCCGCTCAATCGTCGAATCACACGGCGGACGCATAACGGTTGCCAAGGCAGTTCCGAAGGGAACAGTGTTCCAAGTCACCTTGCCTGGCCACCCGAGCTAGCGGATTCGATGAAGCAGGAGCAACCAGCCATTGACTGCGTCGTGTTCGTCATCGACGACGACGCATCCGTACGCGCCTCGCTGAAGAGCCTGTTTGAATCGGTTGGTCTTCACGTCCAGCTCTTTGAGTCGGCGGACGCCTTCCTACAAAGTGAACGTCCGGATCTTCCTTGCTGCCTTGTGCTCGATGTCCGAATGCCTGGGCTTAGCGGCCTTGAGTTCCAAAGCGAATTGGCGAAGGCGGGAACCGACGTCCCAATCATCTTCATGACCGGCCATGGCGATATTCCAATGACCGTGCAGGCCATGAAGGCGGGAGCTGTAGAGTTCCTAACCAAGCCCTGTCGCGATCAGGAGCTGCTTGACGCCGTTCGCTCGGCAATTGAAGGGCATCGAGCGAGGCGCAAAGAGGGCAAGCACATCGCCCTTCTGCGGGAGCAATTTGCCTCGCTGACCGCCCGCGAGAAGGAGGTCGTCGGCTTTGTCACCGCAGGGCTCCTAAACAAACAGATTGCCGCTGAACTGGATATCAGCGAAGTCACAGTGAAGATGCACCGCGGCAACATTATGCGAAAAATGCAAGCGCGATCCTTGGCCGACCTGGTCAGAATGGCCGATCTCTTGGGTGTCAGTCGATCGAGGCCGGTCGCATCCTAGACCAAAGTACACTTTCGTTCCGCCGCGCGAATCGCCACCTTCGCTTTTAGTAAAATCCAAACCACAACGCGAGTCAGCCAGCGTCACACGCGTTGCGCTTGCTGAATCCAGGGAAGACGGGATTGTCGAAAACTCCAATGATCTCAATTGTCGATGACGATGAATCTGTCCGCGAGTCGACCAAGGCCCTCGTCAGGTCGCTTGGCTACTCGGCGCGCACGTTTTCCTCAGCTGAGGAATTTCTGGACTCAAACCCGAACGAGACGAGTTGCCTCATTCTCGACGTTCAAATGAAGGGCCTGAGCGGCGTCGAGCTCCTGGAGCGTCTGATTGCGGAAGGCCGGCAGACACCGGTAATCTTTGTCACGGCCTTCCCAGACGAGCGGGTTCGCGACCACGTGCTTGATGCTGGGGCCGTCGGTTTTCTGCGCAAGCCGTTCAGCGACGAGAAACTGACCCGGTGCCTCGATACAGCGCTCGCGAATTACCCCTCCTAGATTCTAGATCCAACAAACACCCCACCCTCCCGGTGACCAGGGGTCGGGCACGCCCCAATTGGCGAACTAGACCAAGGTATGGAGTCACCGGTCGTTTCGGTGGGGCGCGCTATACGGGTGTACACTGGAGCGCGCATCTCCTTCCCGATAGCGTTTCCCCAACGTCCAAGAAGCTCACCTGGATAAGGACGGGAACGGGGTGGTCTGTGATGCAATCTTCGCTTCAGGCGACGACCGGCCAGAACGGACTTTCCTCGGAGCCGCGGCGCTCCGACGACGAACTCGGTACCCGGGCGCGCAGCATTCTTCGGTGGAAGATCCGCTACAACGAAGTCCGCGTGGCGGCTCTGGACGGCCATGTCATTCTTTCGGGACATGTGTTCTCGAATCTCGACCGGGAAGTAGCGGAGCACACCATCCGCAAAATGACCGGTGTGGTGACGCTGACAAATCGGATCGTCACCACCTCTCCGCTGATCTTCAAAGCAGCACTGCGGGATGACACGCCCGGCACACAAGCGAGGATTATCGTGAAGGAAGGCTGAGCCTGCGGCTGCGGACGTTAAGAACATCAGGGAGGGGTACAGTCATGGTTGGAGCGGCGTTGCACACGGACGAATCGGAGATTTGGTGGGTCTATCTTCTCGAAGGGATAGCCGCCATCGTGTTCGGCTTGTTGCTGCCGATGGGATTTCTGCTGCTGAGTTTCTCGGTCATGGCAGCACTCGCGCTCGGCGCGCTGCTGCTGATCGAGGGTGCGGCCCTTATTTCTTGGGCCTGCCACCTCCGAGAGTCGGCTTAGC
>JBAUOI010000142.1:0-5298 GCA_049579665.1 Methyloceanibacter sp. | reverse complement strand
CCTCGATATGGCTCAAGATCGCCATGGAAATGACCTGGTCGCCCTTCACGAGCTTGATGCCGCGCACGCCGGCCGATTCGCGGCCCTTAAACACGCGCACCTCGGTGACCGGGAAGCGGATCGCCTGGCCATCGGCCGAGGTGAGCAGCACGTCGTCATTCTCGCCGCAAACGCCCACGCCGACGATGCGGTCGCCCGGATCGAGCTTCATGGCGATCTTGCCGTTCTGCCGGACCTCGATGAAATCTGAGAGCTTGTTGCGCCGGACGCTGCCGTAATTGGTGGCGAACATCACGTCGAGCTTCGCCCAGGACGCCTCGTCCTCGGGGAGCGGCAGGATGGTGGTGATGGTCTCGTCCTTGTCGAGGGGCAGCAGATTGACTAGCGCCTTGCCGCGCGCCTGGGGCGCCGCCAGCGGCAGCCGCCATACGGTCATCTTGTAGGCCATACCGCGCGTGGAGAAGAACAGGACCGGTGTGTGGGTGTTGGCGATGAAGATGCGGGTGACGAAATCCTCGTCACGCGTCGCCATGCCGGCGCGACCCTTGCCGCCGCGACGCTGCGCACGATAGGCGGAGAGCGGCACGCGTTTGATGTAGCCCTTATGGCTGACGGTGACGACCATGTCCTCGCGCTGGATCAGATCCTCATCCTCGACCTCGCCTTCCATCTCGGTGATTTCGGTGCGGCGCGGCGTGCCGAACTCGGCCTTGATCGCCGTCAGCTCGCCCTTGACGATGGCGACGATGCGGGCGCGCGAGCGGAGAATGTCGAGATAGTCGGCGATCTCGCCGCCGAGCTTGGTCAGCTCGTCGCCGATCTCGTCGCGGCCGAGCGCGGTCAGGCGTTGCAGGCGGAGATCGAGGATGGCGCGCGCCTGCTCCTCGGAAAGGCGATAGGTGCCCTTGGCCGACACCTTGTGCCGCGGATCGGCGATCAGCTCGACCAGAGCCACCACGTCCTTGGCCGGCCAATCGCGCGCCATCAACTGCTCGCGCGCGGTGGCGGGATCGGGCGCCTTGCGGATGAGCGCGATCACCTCGTCGATATTGGCCACGGCGATACCGAGCCCCACCAGCACGTGGGCGCGGTCGCGCGCCTTGCGCAGCAGGAACTTGATGCGCCGCCCCACCACCTCCTCGCGGAACTCGGTGAAGGCGCGGATCATGTCCTTGAGGTTGAGCTGCTCGGGCCGGCCGCCGATCAGGGCCACCATGTTGGCGCCGAACGTGCTTTGCAACGGCGAGAAGCGGTAAAGCTGGTTCAGCACCACATCGGCCATGGCGTCGCGCTTCAGCTCGATCACCACGCGCATGCCCTGGCGATCGGACTCGTCACGAATGTCGGAGATGCCCTCGATCTTCTTCTCGCGCACCAGCTCGGCGATCTTTTCGACCATCGACGCCTTGTTCACCTGATAGGGGATCTCGGTGATGATCAGCGCCTCGCGCTCCTTGCGGATGGTCTCGGTGCTGACCCGGCCACGCATCAGGATCGAGCCGCGGCCCTTGTGATAGGCGGAGCGAATGCCGGTGCGGCCGAGAATGAGTCCGCCGGTGGGGAAATCAGGTCCGGGGACGATCTCCACCAGCTCCTCGATGGAGATGGCCGGATTGTCGAAATAGGCGATGCAGGCGTCGATCACCTCGCCGAGATTATGCGGCGGGATGTTAGTCGCCATGCCGACGGCGATGCCGCCGGCGCCGTTGACCAGCAGTTTCGGTAATTTCGCCGGCAACACCATCGGCTCGCGCTCGCGGCCGTCGTAGTTCGGCTGGAAATCGACCGTGTCGTTCTCGAGGTCGTCGAGCAGCGTCATGGCGGGGCGCGCCAGCCGGACCTCGGTGTAGCGCTCCGCCGCCGGCGGATCGCCGTCGACCGAGCCGAAATTGCCCTGCCCGTCGATCAGCGGCAGGCGCATGGAGAATTCCTGCGCCAAGCGCACCAGCGCGTCGTAGATCGCCTGATTGCCGTGCGGGTGATACTTACCCATCGTGTCGCCGGTGACGCGCGCGGATTTGTTATAGGCGCGGTCCGGCGTGTAGTTGTTCTCGTGCATCGAGAAGAGAATGCGGCGATGCACGGGCTTCAGTCCGTCGCGCACGTCTGGCAGCGCGCGGGACACGATCACGCTCATGGCGTAATCGAGATAAGACCGCTTCATCACGTCGATGAGCGAGATGGGTCTGATGTCAGAGGGCCCTGGACCCTCGACCTTTGTTTCTTCGTTGTCAGCCAAGGTCGGAGAAAGCCTGTTCCAAAGAGGTGAGCGGAGTCCACGCTATCGGCAGCGGGGTGGCAGGAAGCCGCCTCGCGCGGGACCGAAGACGATGGCCGTAAGACGCCTCTCTATAGCTGATTTGTCCTGCCGTTCGCAACCGCGCTGAGGCCGTGATGTGCCTCTTGATTCAGACGCCGTTTCAATGGCTTAGCATGTCGCGGCAGCGCCCTTTCGGCGATCCTCGAGAAGAGCTGATCGTCAGCCTACGGAAAATCATCGCGAGACAAAATTGCGGAACATCTGAGTCGGCAAGGCGTTTATTTCGATAGCTGGTCAGAGGCCCAACCGGTCTCGGCCCCGATCGCACCGCGATCATCCCTCAACCCCGATGAAAAGACACGGAGCGAAACGATGAACCGATTCCTTACATGTACGGCAGTGGGCCTGTTTCTGAGCCTGTCGCCCGCTATGGCCGAGCCTCAGATCCCCAGCGACGACGCGCAGACTCCGCCCGCGGTCAATCAGCCGTCGCAAATTCCGGAAGTGATGCCCGATTCCGCCCAGCCTGCGGATCCGGCTGCGCCGATCCCCGGCGACTCGTCGCAGGTGACGCCGTCGCCGATGCAGCCAGGCGACACGGCCGCCCCTCCGGCGCAGTCGTCAGAGGCGCCGCTCTCCATTGAGCCTGCCGCGCCAAAGGCTGCCGACGCGTCAGGTAGCGTGCAGTTCCTGAACAAACAAGCGAGCGACGATTGGCTCGCCAGCAATCTGATCGGCCAATCGGTCTACAACGCTCAGGATGAAGATATTGGCCACATCAGCGATCTCGTCACCGACCGCAACGGCAAGATCGTTGCCGTGCTGATCGGCAGCGGCGGCTTCCTCGGCCTCGGCGAGAAGGACGTTGCCGTGCGCTTCGAGGATTTGAAGCTCGCCCGTAACGAGGACGACAGCCTGAAGATCGTCGCCGATCTGAGCAAGGAGACGCTGGCCGCGGCTCCCGACTACGAGACCCTCTCGGAGCAAAAGCTCACCGTTGGCACGACCAAAGGCGACCGCGAGGATGCCGGCGGCGAGAAGACCTACTAAGGTCGCTCCCCCTGTAAGTGGTAAGCGTCAGGGGTTCGAGCCCGGCCCGCCGTCAAGGTTGGCCGGGCTCTCGTTTGTCCGCTTCTGGCTACCGCGCTTCGCGCAGTTTGCGCTACTTGAGCGCCTTGGCGGCCGCGGCCGATCCAAGCGACGCGGCGAGCCGCTGCCGGACGCCGTGCAGCAGGCTTCCCACGCAGTCGCCGGCCCAGGCCTTCCGCGACAGGGCCGGATGCTCGATGAAATGCCATGATAGAATGGCGAGAGCGAGCACAGCCGGAAAGCTGCAAAAGAACAGCGCCCAGGGCGCGATGGCGGGATGGAGCATCACGAAGGTCTGCTGGATGGGAAAGCAGAGGATGTAAAGTCCGTAAGAATAATCGCCGATCCGGTTGAAGCGCCTGAGCACTCCGGCAGGCACCAGCGCAAACCAGATCAGCCCATAGCCGAGCGCGGCCCTGAGGACCATTTCATAGATCGGCGTGCCGTAAGCGGCGAAGGCGGCAACACCGAGTAGAAGCGCGACGCCAAACGAGAGCCTGATCTTGTCGGCGTAGAGATAAAGCGCGCCACCGACGAAGAAGCCGAGGACGAAGCGCATCGCGCTGTCGATCGCCGCGTATTCGCCGCGCCAGGGCGTGGCGAACGTGACGATGACATAGACGGCGAGGATCAGCGCCAGCGTCAGGCCGGCGCGGGTTCGCGTGGCGAGCATGCCGAGGACCGCGAACAGCGCGAGCAGCACGTAGCACATGGTCTCGTAGCGCAAGGTCCAGAGCGGCGCGTCGATCACGCCCGCCTCGGGTACGGTGTCGAACACGCCCGGCAGGGTCAGCGAATGGGTGATCAGCGATGCGGTGAGCGGCACATAGAGCCATGGCCGCGGATCGCTGAAATAGTCCTGCCAAGACGCGCTGGTCACCAGAGGGCCGAGCACGAAGGCGATGCCGATGGTGGCGACCAGCAGGGCCGGGAACAGGCGCAGGAAACGCGCCACGGCATAATCGACGAGAGTCGGCTGCGTCACCACGCTGCGGGTGACGAGAAAGCCCGAGACGATGAAGAACACGTCGACCGCGAGCCGGCCGATCTCGAGCCGCTCCATGTCGACAAGGCCGCCCGGGGCGTGGCCCTGCGCCACCAGGGCGAAGCTGTGGTCGAGCAGCACCGCGGACGCCGCGGTGAACCTGATAAGGTTAAAGTTGTTGTCTCTGCCGTGAAGCAGAGTGGCGATCATGTTCGCCATGCCTGTCTCGTTCCGATCTGCTTCAGCACGCGCGCGACTTGCGCACTCGCCTCTGCAAAGACCATACCGAGGGTAAAGATCGGGTGACGGGAACGGCCCGCGCAGCGTTAAGCCCGGGCGTAATGCCCGGGGCGTTGCGGCAAATTTCGTGGAGCGTGCGCGGCCGGTAAGGTTGACGCGCTAGAACGGGATCTCGTCGTCGAGCTCCTTGTCGAAGGCGGTGCTCTTGCCGCCTCCAGCGCCCTTGCCGGGGAACGGCCCTGAGCGTCCGAAATCGCCGCCGTTGCGCGCTTCGCCTTCGCCCATACCCTCGCGCTGCCGCCCGTCAAGCATGGTCAGCTGGGCGTTGAAGCCTTGCAGCACGACCTCGGTGGTGTAGCGCTCCTGCCCCTGCTGGTCCTCCCATTTGCGCGTCTGGAGCGAACCTTCGAGATAGACCTTGGAGCCCTTCTTCAAATATTGCTCGGCGATCTTCGCGAGGTTCTCGTTGAAGATGACCACGCGATGCCATTCGGTCTTCTCGCGCCGCTCGCCAGTCGCCTTGTCGCGCCAGCTCTCGCTCGTCGCCACGCGCAGATTGGCGATGGCGCGGCCGTCCTGGGTGTGGCGAATTTCAGGGTCGGCTCCGAGATTACCGACCAGAATGACCTTGTTGACCGATCCGGCCATATGACAAAACCTCCTAAAGGGGAATGCGCGGGGCTTCGCGCCTGGCCCAGTCTACCGCCCGCGCGGCATCGCCTGC
>JBAUOI010000141.1:0-7842 GCA_049579665.1 Methyloceanibacter sp. | reverse complement strand
ACGCCATGATCCGCATCGACATGAGCGAATATATGGAGAAGCACTCGGTGGCGCGGCTGATCGGCGCGCCTCCCGGCTATGTCGGCTATGAAGAGGGCGGCGCGCTCACCGAGGCGGTGCGCCGGCGTCCCTATCAGGTGATCCTGTTCGACGAGATCGAGAAGGCGCACAAGGACGTGTTCAACGTGCTGCTGCAGGTGCTCGACGACGGCCGCCTCACCGACGGCCAGGGCCGCACCGTCGACTTCCGCAACACGCTGATCATCATGACCTCCAATCTCGGCTCGGAATATCTGGTCAATCAGCCCGAGGGCGAGGACTCCGAGCAAGTGCGCGACCAGGTGATGGACGTGGTGGAGCACCATTTCCCGCCCGAGTTCCTCAACCGCGTCGACGAGATCATCCTGTTCCACCGGCTGAAGCGCGAGCAGATGGGCGAGATCGTCGACATCCAGCTGCAACGGCTGATGAAACTCTTGGCCGACCGCAAGATCACGCTGAAGCTCGACGCCGCCGCCAAGGAATGGCTCGGCAAGAAGGGCTACGAACCGGCCTATGGCGCCCGGCCGCTGAAGCGCGCCATCCAGAAATATGTGCAAGACCCGCTGGCCGAGATGGTGCTCGCCGGCAAGATCCGTGACGGCGAGACGGTGAAGATCACCGCCGGCAAGGACGGGCTGATGTTCAACGGTGCCGCGGCGAAAAAGGCGGCTTAGCGGTTAACCCACCGAGATCACGAAGCAAGTGGATGGGCGCATCCGGCTTAACCCCTAAGTGAGCTCTCGGCTTAGCCGCATTGGGCGCAATAATCCCGCTCATCCAAGTATAGGCCGGGTCATGAGCGAGACCTTGGAATACATGAAAAGGCGTGCACACGAACTTGCGCGCTCCGGCAAATTCAGTGGGTGGCGATCAATCGCCTTTGAATTGCAGTTCGAGCCGGGCTTGGAGGAGGTATTCCAATGGCTTCATAGTGCGTCTGTCGAAGACGCATTTCAGTGGTTGCACAGTCCCGCGACGAAAGAAGGGATTGACCAACTTTGCTATGAGGCCAGAAGCCCTTCTGCTCGACTTGATCCCGAGGCTGCCTGATTCATTTTAAGCCCTGCGGAGGCGCGTACATGGACCGGGAGACTCTCTTGCGGCGGCTTGCTCAAGCCGAACAGAGGATCGCTGAGGGTAAAGCCTTCATCGCCCAGAAGCAGCAGCTGGTCGTCGAATCGGAGCGAGACGGTCACGATGCTGGCGAGACTTTGCGTCTGCTTGAAAAGTTCCTAAGGCTCCAGCAAACGGTCGAGCGTGACCGCGCCCAAATTCTCGACGAGCTATCTGACGCGTCTTAACTGCGGCACCACCAAACAGCCATGAAAGCACTGACATTTGCTTCCATAGCTTTGGCACTGATTGTGCCATCGCCGGGCGACGCCAAGGACATTACTGACATGTCTGCCGGTGATCCTATCGTCGGTCCCGTGCCGCACCCGGACCGAGCACCCCTCAAGCGAGGCGATTCGGGCGGCGATGTCCCCAATCTCCAGAAGGCCCTCAACAACCATGGGGAGCACTTGAGGGTAGACGGCATCTTCGGGCGGCAAACCGAGGAGGCGGTAAAGCACTTCCAAGTCCGGAGCGGCCTGGAGTCGACCGGAGAGGTGGACTCAGCCACTTGGAGTGCTCTCGGCAACCCAGCACGCGAACTTGAGACCGCCAAGCAAGACGCAGAGCAGGCAAAAGCGCGGGCTGCGGAGTACGCGAGGTTGTTCGCCAGCGTCAACTCAGGGCTCGAGAAAGCAAACGCTCAACGCAATGAACTTCAGCTCAAATTGGATCAGGCCGCGTCGGAGGCAGAATCAGCCCAATCCCAGCTCAAGGACAAGCAGTCCGATCTAGAGGGAATGCAAAGCGTACTTGAGACCGCCAAGCAAGACGCAGAGCAGGCAAAAGCGCGGGCTACGGAGCTCGCGAGGTTGTTCGCCAGCCTCAGCTCAGAGCTCGAGCAAGCAAACGCTCAACGCAATGAGCTTCAGACAAAATTGGATCAGGCCACGTCGGAGGCCGAATCGGCGCAATCCCCGCTCAAGGACAAGCAGTCCGATCTGGAACGAATGCAAAGCGAACTTGAGATCGCCAAGCAAGACGCAGAGCAGGCAAAAGCGAAGTTCGCGAAGTTGTTCGCCAGTGTCAACTCAGAGCTCGACAATGCAAAGGCGCAACAAAGCGAATTTGAGACCGCCAAGCAGGACGCGGAGCAGGCAAAGGCGCAGGCTGCGGAGTTCGCGAGCTTGCTTGCCAATCTCAACGCCTCTGGAGACCTGCAAACGTCTGATAGCCCCAAGCAGTCAGAAAACGTTCTCAGACCGAATGAGCAGCCTCCGACCATTTATATAGACACACCTGACACTCCCGCTCTCGCCACCGCCCAAATCAAAGTCGGTAATATCCTTATGGCGCGGGGGGATCTCGCCGGGGCGCTGAAATCCTACCGGGACGGTTTGGCTATTGCCGACCGCTGGGCCAAGGCCGCACCGGAAGACGCAGAGTGGCAACACAAGATCACGCTGATTTTCATCAAGGTCGGCGACGTCCTGATGGCTCAAGGCAATTTCGCCGAGGCGCTGAAGTCGTACCGGGACGCTCTGGCTGTCGCCGACCATTTCGCCAAGTCCGACCCCGAAAACGCCGACTGGCAGCGAGATCTCTCCCTTGCATACAACAAGACCGGCGATGCGCTCGCGGCCGTAGGCAATCTCACGGAGGCACTCAAGAGTCATCAAGACGGCCTTGCAATTCGCGAGCGACTGGCGCGGGCCGACTCCAGCAATGCGGACCGCCAACGCGATCTTGCAATCAGCCAGGGTTACGTTGCCGCTGTGCTGGCTGAACAGGGCGACGCGTCACGCGCGCTCGCCATGTTGCAACAGGGGCGCGTGATCATCGCGCGGCTCACCGAGCAGCTGCCGGATAGCGACCAGTTGTCCAAGGACCTCGCCATGTTCGATGCCAATATCGCCAGGCTGGAGCGGGCAAGCGCGCCCAGACAGGAAGCTGCGCAACCGGAACAAGCCGTCAGGTAATTACCGGGGACTTTCGGTTGGTGGCACTTAGCGGATCACGCTGAAGCTCGACGACAAGGCGAAGGAGTGGCTGGGGCAGAAGGGCTACGCCTCGGCCTATGGCGCGCGGCCACTGAAGCGCATCATCCAGAAATATGTGCAGGGTCCGCTCGCGGAGATGGTGCGTGCCAGGCGCCCGCCGCGGCCCGCAAGGATCGCGGATGCCATAGGTTTGCGCTTTTCGGCGCGCCATCCCCCTCGGGAGGAGAGGGTCACAGCATAGGCCGGACGCTGACCGCGTCGCGGCAACGGTTCTGCTTGTGTGCCGTCACCCTGGCGAAAGCCGGGGTCCAGGGCGGCACACTCAGTGTCGGTTGCGCCTGGATTTCGGCTTTCGCCGGAATGACGAGTGTGGATCACGAGAAGGAGCGATGACAGCAAACGGCACCAGACGATCGCGCGAAGACGCGTTGCGCTTCGGGGCCGATCGCATCTGCCTTTGGCTTCTTTGCGGCAATGTGGCTTGCTCGCGCGCTCGCGCCTGCCGCGGCGATGCGCGTGTTTGCGCCGGGCTGGTATGCGATTGGCTCGAGGAGCTCGATAGGGAGAAGCGGGCGCGGCGGAGCTTCGAGGATATCGAAAGCCGGCTCGAGACGGCGGCGGAGCTCGGCGCCTATCGCGCCTGGCGCAAGGCGCTGAAATGCGTGCGCTGAGCCGCGCCCTTCCTCTCACGTGTCATGCCCGGACTTGATCCGGGCATCCATGCCGTTAGGGCTCGGCGAGTGAGGCGCAAATGCAATGGATTGCCGGGTCAAGCCCGGCAATGACGAGGAGAATGAAGGAACGCGATGCCCAACGCAAATTGCGTCAGAAAAGAGGCAGATTCCCCTGCCGGGTGTGGCAGCGCTGCCGCTTGCCCCGTGGCGCTTTCTGTTGTTTTCTCAATGGGGAAGCGCTCGCCAACGGGGGATGAACGCGTTGCAAGCCCGCGTGCTGATCATCCTGCTTTTTGCAGGCCTATCGGGCTGTGTGTCGGGCGGCGGCGACGATCCACGCATCCATTATGTCGCCTTCGGCGCCGAGCCTCCGTCGGGCAATCGCGTCGTCGTCTGCCACGCTTATACCTGCAAGATGCAGACGCCTTACACCTTCAGCCGGGCGCAGATCGCCGAGATCTCGGCCATCATGGCCAAAGTCAAGCGCAACGACAGCCCGTTCGAGGAGCGCCGCGCCGTGGCTTACGCCATCGCCAAGATGGAGATCGATGTCGGCAACAAGATCGGCATCAAGGACGTGGCCGGCATGCAGTTCACCGCCTCGGGCGATCCCACGCAGATGGATTGCGTCGACGAGGCGACCAACACCACGAGCTATCTGTTGGTGCTGAAGTCGAACGGGCTGATCAGGCAGCACACCGTCGAGGGCACCATGTCCAAGGAGAATCTCGCCAAGGGCATCGTCAAGCTCAATCCGGTGCAATACTGGCCGCATTGGACGGCGGTGCTGAAGGAGAACAAGTCCGGCCAGAAATATGCCGTCGATAGCTGGCTGTTCGACAACGGCGAGAACCCCGCCGTGGTGAAGGTTGAGGACTGGTACATCAAGGACACCGACCGGTAATCCCCGCCACTTGAGGCTGCATTAAACTCACGTTCAAAGAGCGGTGTGTCGCTTCAGCATGCACCGTCACCCCGGCGCAAGTCGGGGTCCAGGGGCGACACACTCAGAGTTCGTTGCCCTGGATTCCGGCGTTCGCCGGAATGACGGATTGAGTTCGACCGCCGCCCCAAGAAGAGAGCAGCCGACAAAAAAAGGGGCAGGGAGAGGAGATTTTTGCGGGAGGGGAAAGGAGAGAAAAAAATCTAGCGAAGTCAGTTCGCTTGTGCCACGCGGCTGGTGACCGGGTCCATCTGCATCAGCGTCTCGATGCGTTTGCGCTCGCGTTGGAACTCGGCGAGCTGGCGGCCTTCGAGTTGCAATCCGCGCGGTACCGGTACGGTCATCGGGTTGACGAAGTTGTTGTTGACCAGAACCTCGAAGTGGCAATGCGGTCCGGTCGACATGCCGGTCGAGCCGACATAGCCGATGATCTGGCCCTGCTTGACGGTGACGCCGGGGGCGACGCCGTCGGCATAGCGCGACATGTGGCCGTAGGCGGTGGCATAGCCGTTGGCGTGGCGGATGCGCACATAATTGCCGTAGCCGCCTTCGCGTCCGACGCGCTCCACCGTGCCGTCGCCGGCGGCGAGGATCGGGGTGCCGGTCGGCGCGGCCCAGTCGACGCCGGTATGCATGCGCAGATATTTGAGCAGCGGATGATTGCGGGCGCCGAAGCCGGAAGTGTAGCGGCCGCCTTTGACCGGATTGCGCATCAGGAACTTCTTCGCGCTGTTGCCCTGCTCGTCGTAATAGTCGACCACGTCGTCGGGGGTGCGGAAGCGGAAGAATTTGCGCTGCTGCCCGTCGATGGTCATGGCGGTGTAGAGCAGCTCGCCCACTTCGTCGTCGGCGCCGCCGTCGAAGAACATCTCGAAAGAGTCGCCGGCCTTGACCTTCTGCTTGAAGTCGACGTCGTAGGAGTGGACGCGGAGCAGCTTGAGGATGGTCTCGGCCGGAACGTGCTGCTCCAGCGCCGCGTGATAGAAGCTGGTGTAGAGCGTGGCGCGGGCCTGGGTTTGCGGGGCCTTGACGTCGTTGCCGATGGCTTGCGCCGAGGCGACATATTCGCCCCGCCGGTTGCGCGCGACGGTGGCGAGGTGGTTGCCCTTTAGGGTGATGCTGACCTTGACCGGCTCCATCTGGCCGGTGTCTGACGGCGCGGGCACCAGCGTGAAGCGGAGTTCCTGACCGGCTTTGAGATCCTTGGCGGCGAAGATCGGCGACAGCGCCTCGATGATGTCGTTCGCCTCGGAGGGCTCGGTGCCGGCCTTGGTGAACAGGCTCTGCAGCGTGTCGCCGCGGCCGACGATCAATGTCTTGTTCTCGGCGCCGGCGAACATCTCGTCGTCGAATTCGTCCTCTTCCTCGTCGGCGTCCTCGGCGGATTTCTGGATCACCGTCATATGCGGCGAGGGGGCAAGGCCAAGTCCGTCTTCCGGACGATAGGCTGCCTTCAAGAGCTGCGCCCCGCCATCGCCGATCGCGCCGGTCACGGCGCTGGCGCCGTCAGCGTAAGCGAAATTCTCGGCCGCCTCGGCGACCAGCTGATTGACCTCGTCCTGCCTGAGCTCGACGCCGTCTGACTGCGGCAGGATCGCGCCCGGCACGTCGACCACGGTGACGCTGACGGCTTGCGGCGCGTCGTTCGTTTCGCCGCCCGCACCGACCGGCGTCTGGTCCGAATAAAGCTTGAAGGGATTGAAGGGCGGAAGTTCGGCGGCATCGGCGGGAAGTTCGGTGGCAAGTCCGGCGACGATGCGCAGATAGGGCTTGATGGTGATGAACTCGCGACTGCCTTGCCGCTCGATCACCGTGTCGTGGATCACCTGGCGGCTGACGAAGCCCGCCGCGGTCATCTGAATGCGGTCTTCCTTCTGGCCATTGGCGCTCTGCCCGTTCTTGGCGAGCGTGGCGCTGCGCACCGGCTGCAACGCCGCGAGGCTCGCCCGCTTCAGCGAGCTCATCATGCCGGAGCCGTCGCCCATGTTCAGCGACGCGTAGATCGCGACCCCGATGAGGCAGACGCCGACCATGCCGGCGAGACAGGTGCTCGCGAGCCATTTCAGCCGGCAGCTTGCCCCATCGGGGCCCGTTTCGCAGAGATAGACCGGCGGCAGCTTGCGCTCAGGCCTTGGCATCTCGCCGAGAAAGATGGATGGGAGTCCGGAAGCGGCGACAGGCACTAACGCCTGGCCGAGCTTACGACGCGCAAAGCGACCGCGGCTCCTAAACAATCCGCATTCCCCCCGTCGATCGGCATCCGCCCGCACGCTATTTTGCGTGCTTTGACTTTTACGTCGGGCGGACAACACCGAAGCGGTTGCTGTCCCTCTAGCGAGGCGGGATCGTCGCCGATGGGGGGGTGGTTTTCCCTCGAGAAGCCCTTGAACCGGCCATTTACGCTGCCAATCTTAGGCGGCAGCGTTACGGCGCGATCTGAAGGGTTCTCAGTCTTTCAGGTATCCCCCTTCGGCGGGTTCCCTTAAAACCATACCTAGCCCCGTATGGTTACCACGCCGTTAACGATTAAAGACTGGCCGCGCATTCGGGCAGGAATGTGGCCTCCGGGTCACAATCGGGGGGAAAAGCGAAAACGCGCCCGAACGGTTACCCGGCCCTTGACAAAGGCGGGGTGCGCGCTTAAATGACCTCTTCGCGCGGGTCGTTCCCACTTCCTGCGGGACTATACGCGACCGCGCGATCCTCGGACAGAAGCGGACCAACACCTGAGGTCATCTCAGGCGACGTTGCGGCTGTCGTTGACTCCTGATGGGGGATTTGCTTCCATTGGGGGTTCGGGAGGTGGCAAACCGCCGTAGCCCGATGGCTCTTTGACATTGTGATATGAAGAAAGGGAAACGCGGACGGCGGAGTCCTTGCGTGCCGGCCTTTAACCAGGCTGGCAACGAGACTCTGACGGTCTTGCGTTTTCATAAGCCAATAGGCGTGTTGCGCGCAGATCCTGCAAAGGAAATGCGTCGTTTCATGCTTGTTGGGAACTCGTCAAATCGCAGCGACCCCTTGGAGTGATTCCTCCAAGGACATGTCAGAATCGAATTCTCAACTTAAGAGTTTGATCCTGGCTCAGAACGAACGCTGGCGGCAGGCCTAACACATGCAAGTCGAACGA
>JBAUOI010000140.1:0-5779 GCA_049579665.1 Methyloceanibacter sp. | reverse complement strand
CGCCCGGTGCGCTATGGCGGCGAGAAGGGCGGCATCGAGGAACGTGTCCGAGCCATGGTGGCGATGGCCGAAGAGGCGCTCAAACCCTATGTGCCTGCCGAAAAGGAAGGCTTCCGCCGCTACATCGCCCGCGAGCCGCTCGGCATCGTTATGGTGATCGCGCCTTGGAATTATCCCTACCTTACCGCGATCAACACTATCGTCCCCGGCCTGCTCGCCGGTAATGCGATCATCTTGAAGCACGCCGCGCAGACTCTGCTCGTCGGCGAGCGCATCGCCGAGGCGTTCAAGCGTGCCGGCTTGCCAAGAGGGCTGTTCCACAACCTCGTTCTGTCGCATGGACAGACCGAGAAGCTGATCGGCTCCGGCCAGATCGACCACATCAACTTTACCGGCTCCGTTGCCGGCGGTCGCGCCATCGAGCGCGCCGTTGCCGGCACCTTCGCCTCGATCGGGCTCGAGCTCGGCGGCAAGGACCCGGCCTATGTGCGCGCCGACGCCAAGCTCGATCATGCGATCGAGAATTTGGTCGATGGCACGTTCTATAATTCCGGCCAGTGCTGCTGCGGAATCGAGCGCATTTACGTGGACGGAAAGGTCTATGACGAGTTCGTCGAGGGCTTTGCCGATCTCACCAGGAAATATGTCGTTGGCAATCCGCTCGACGCGGCGACCACGCTTGGGCCGATGGCGCGCGCCTCTTTCGCCGACACGGTGCGGAGCCAAATCGAGGAGGCGAAGCGAAAGGGCGCCAAGGCGCTGATCAACATGCAGGTGGATGGCGACCGCCCTGGCTCGCCCTACCTCGCGCCGGAGGTGCTGACCAATGTCAATCACCAGATGGAGGTGATGCGCGAGGAGAGCTTCGGACCCGTGGTGGGCATCATGAAGGTGCGCGACGATGACGAGGCGATCACGCTGATGAACGACAGCCCTTATGGGCTGACGGCCTCGATCTGGACCCGCGACACCGACCGCGCCGCCGAGATCGGTTCGCGCGTCGAGACTGGCACGGTCTTTATGAATCGCTGCGACTATCTCGACCCGTACCTCACGTGGACCGGCGTCAAGGATACCGGCCGCGGCGCGGCGTTGTCGAAATACGGTTTCGATGCCCTGACCCAGCCGAAGAGCTTTCACCTCCGCGACGTCTGACCGCTTCGCATTCAGGACGATCCATGAGCGCACCAACCGCCAATTGGAGCTACCCGACCGCCGTGAGATTTGGCGCCGGCCGCATCAAGGAACTCGCCGAGGCCTGCCGCAGCGCCGGCATCAATCGCCCGCTGCTGGTCACCGATGCGGGGCTCGCCAAGTTCCCCATCACCGAGCGCGCACTTGCGCTGTTGCAAGAGGCAGGCCTTCCCGCGGCAATGTTCGCCGACGTTCAGCCGAACCCGGTTGACGCGAATGTCGAAGCCGGCATCGCCGCCTTCCGCCAAGGCAGCCATGACGGGGTCGTCGCCTTCGGCGGCGGCTCAGGTCTGGATACCGGCAAGGTCATCGCCTTCATGGCCGGTCAGACTCGCCCGCTCTGGGATTTCGAGGATATCGGCGATTGGTGGACGCGCGCCGATGCCGACAAGATCGCGCCGGTCGTTGCCGTGCCGACCACGGCGGGGACGGGCTCCGAGGTCGGCCGCGCCGGCGTCATCACCCAGGAGTCGACGCAGACCAAGAAGGTGATCTTCCATCCCAAGATGATGCCGCGCGTGGTGATCTGCGATCCGGAGCTGACCGTCGGCATGCCGCCATTCATCACCACCGGAACGGGAATGGACGCGCTCGCCCATTGCCTCGAAGCCTATTGCGCGCCGAGCTACCATCCGATGGCTGAAGGCATCGCCGTCGAAGGCATGCGCCTCGTCTTCCAGAATTTGCCCAAGGCGGTTGCCAACGGCAACGACCTCGAGGCGCGCGCGCATATGATGAGCGCCGCGGCGATGGGCGCGGCCGCCTTCCAGAAGGGGCTTGGCGCCATTCATGCGCTCTCGCATCCAGTCGGCGCGCTCTATCACACGCATCACGGCATGACCAACGGCGTGTTCATGCCCTATGTGCTCGTCTTCAATCGTGCGGCGATCGAGCCGAAGATCGTGCGCCTGACGGGCTTCCTCGGCATCAGCGGCGGCTTTGACGGGTTTCTGAAGTCGGTGCTTGTGCTGCGCAAGCAGACCGGCGTGCCGCACGATCTTACCGGGCTCAAGGTCGACGGCAGCAAGGTCGAGACCATCACCGAGATGGCCATCGTCGATCCAACCGCCGGCGGCAACCCGATTCCCCTGACCAAGCAAGGGGCGAGGACGCTGTTTGACGCCGCGCTCAAGGGCGACGTCGCGGCTGCGGCTTAAGGCTCGACGGCGGCACGGCGATATTGGCCGCCGGGCAGAGCCGCCTCTGATCCTCGTTGACGCCGCAAGCGCGCGGAAACAGATCGCGGCCGAAGCAGACCCTGATGTCGATGAGGTTCTGCTTCCGGCAGGTCACCGAGATCATCTCTGGCTTCAGCCAAGGATTCGTGCCGAGGAACTCACGCTCGATGTCATCGGGCGAAAGCACGCGATCCGCGTCCGGCGCCAGGAATCGCTCGGGCATGCCGACGCGCTCATAAAGCTCCCGCGCCACGCCAAAATATTGTGATGGGTCGAGGCCCGAGCAGGTCCCGTGCACGCGATACTCATGGATCAGGAGGTTCTTGCTCGGCATGACGTCGCGCATCTCGCGGATGACGCGGTCGGGCACCCAAGGCCGCTTGCCGATGGGGCAGTCTTCCGGCCAGCCTTCTTCATATTGCGGCCACAGCCCGTGCAGCCGGAAGGCGGAGCGCTGCGAGTCCTCGCATTGGCCATCGTTCCGCGCGTGGCCTTCGTCCCGGCAATAAGAGGGCATCCAGCTCAGCACGAGCACGTAATAGTCGAACACACCAGGGATGTTGCGCTCTGCTGCATCCGCAGCGCCTCCCGCAAACCAGCAAGCGAGACTGGCGAGAACCGGCAGGCCGCGCCTAACGCGTCGCATCGCCGTCCAACGCGCCAAGCTCAGCCAGGATGCGCGCCCAGCAGCGCGCGCCCTTGGTGAAGCTGCCGAGATTGTATTTTTCGTTCGGCGAGTGGATGCGGTCGTCGTCGAGCGCGAAGCCGATCAGGAGCGAATCCATGCCGAGCCGCGAGCGGAAGGATTCGACGATCGGGATCGAGGCGCCGCAGCCCATGATCACGGGCGGCTTGCCCCACTCGGCGGCGAGCGCGCGCGACGCGGCCTGAAAATGCGCTGCACTCGTATCGAAGCCAACCGCCGGCGATCCGCCTTCATGCGCGAAAGTGATGTTGGCATCGGTGGGCAACCGCTCTTCGACGAAGCGATGCAGCCCGGCGATGATCTTCGAGGCCTCCTGTCCGGGGACAAGACGGAAAGAGAGTTTGGCCGTCGCCTGCGCCGGAATCACCGTCTTGGTGCCGGGGCCGCCATAACCGCCGACGATGCCATTGATCTCGGCGGTCGGCCGCGACCAGAGCTGCTCGAGTATGCTGAACTCCGTTTCGCCTGCCGCCTCGCTCAAGCCGACGTCGCCGAGAAATCCGCCGGCATCGAAGCCAAGCGCGCGCCAGGACGCGAGCTGAGCGGGCGAGGGGGAGCGAACGTCATCGTAGAAGCCTGGAATAGCGACGCGGCCGGTTTCGTCATGCAGCGCCGCCAGGAGCTCCGACAGCACGCGCAAGGGATTGAGCGCCGGTCCGCCATAAATCCCCGAATGCAGATCGCGCGACGGACCTCTGACGGTGATCTCGGAGAAGGCGAGTCCGCGCAAGAAGGCGGTGATGGCGGGCGTCTCCGCGTCCCATTGCCCTGTGTCGCAGACCAGTGCGACGTCCGCCTTGAGCTCATCGCCATGCGCGGCAAGGAAGGGAGGGAGGCTCGGGCTGCCGGACTCCTCCTCGCCTTCGATCAGCACGCTGACATCGACAGGAAGCTCGCCATGCTCCTCGATCCAGGCTCGCGCCGCCTCGATGAAGGTCATCAGCTGGCCCTTGTCGTCGGAGGCGCCGCGCGCAACGATCACCTTGCCCTAGCGCGGATCCTCGCGCAGACGCGGATCGAACGGCGGCGCGATCCATTCATCCAAAGGATCCGGCGGCTGGACGTCGTAATGGCCGTAAAACAGGACATGCGGGCGAGGGCCCTTGGCGGGTGCCGCGCGCCAACGCCCGACCACCATCGGCATGCCCAAAGTGGGTTCGACCCGCGCCGCAAACCCGATCTCGCCGAGCGCGCTTGCGCACCATTCCGCCGCGGCAACGCAGGACTCGTGAAAGGCGGGGTCGGTCGAGACGCTCGGTATCGAGAGCAGCCTGAACAGCCGCTCGAGCGCCGCTTCCTCTTCGCGCGCGAGCCGGTCGAGCACGCGTTGCAGCACCCCGCTCGTAACTTGCGACTCGTTCATCGCCATGGCACGCCGCGCACGCGATCAGGCCGCCGGAGCGGCGCGCAAGCCGCCGCTACCGGAGCCGATGCATGTCGAATTCGAATTTAGGGGAGTGCTATTCGCCCATCTGCACGTTGACGGCTTGCGGACCCTTGCCACGGCGGTCTGGTTCTGTCTCGAAGGATACCCGCGCACCCTCGTCGAGCGCGGGAAGTCCCGAGCGCTGCAACGCTGAGATATGCAGAAACACATCCTTGCCGCCATCGTCCGGCGTGATAAAGCCGAACCCTCGTGAATGATTGAAGAACTTGACCGTACCCGTCTGACGCATGGGAAGCTCCTTTTCCCCTTCCAAAGGATCCGCCGGCTGGAGGTCGGACGGAAATTCAGGCAAGTCTAGAATTCGGGACAAGAAGCCGCGTTGCTTCCCACGGAGCGCATGCGGAGTATCTCAACCCGGGTTCGCAATCTGCCCGCAAAACGGCTCACTTTATGAGCGCGGGCCCACTAAGCGCAAGAGCCATCTGGGCTTTCGCCGTCGCCGAGAGCGCTGATGCGAAGGGCTTAATTCGGGTAGGGGTCGTGCAGCGGAGCGCCGTTGAGCGGCTCCGGCGGAAAATCAAAATGCGGCCCGAAGTCCTTTGGCGGCGGCGGCATTTTGGCCGGCCCCCAGATATCGCTGAGCCGGAGCGAATAGCCGCCGACCCCGCCATGTGGCCCCTTCTGCACATAATAGGGCCCTTGCTCGCCGTTACTGCCTTTGGGCTGTTGCTGTGCCTCGACGCCGCCCATCGAGAGCAGCACGAACAGCGCGCTCGCAATGACAGTTGCGAGGGAGAGGGGGTTGCGAAGGGCGGGAAGCTTGGGCATGGGGATATGCTAACTCTTTGAAGGCGGGGAAGTTTCGAATCGCCCGTTAAGTCTGCTTGGGCCTAGGTTACGATTGCGTCACCGGCCTTCGCAAGCCTGGATTAGTGGGATTAGCCGCCGCACACTTTGGCAGCGACGGTGCAGTGATAGAGCGCGCCCTTCTTCTTGCAACTCGTCGATATCTTGCTGACCCACACCTTCTTGTTAGCCACTCTTCTTGGCCCAATGATTGGCTTTCCGGTGCAATTGCTTGAGAGCTCGGCTGGAGGTCTCGGATTGCTTCAATCCAATTGCCTTCTCGCCGCACTGGCAACCAGCAATCTACGCAGCATAAGGATCCCCATAATTTGGTGACGCCCGTCGGCGGAATTCTCCGCCCGGGCCAGGACTATGCTATCTTTGCCTTTCAGTGCCTAGTGCTTCTGGGCAACACCGGGGCGTGATCTACAGTATCACGTTTTCGGGGCTTGCCCTTGCTTCGTAGAT
>JBAUOI010000139.1:0-2862 GCA_049579665.1 Methyloceanibacter sp. | reverse complement strand
GTTCTTCGCGCTGTCGTTATCTCCCTTGCGGGCCTGGCTGATCGACGCGATTCCGATCAGCCTGAAACTTGGCATCGCCGCAGGCATCGGCTTCTTCCTCGCGCTGATCGCCCTCCAGAACGCCGGAATCGTGACCGAGGATCCCGTGTGACTCTCGTGAAGCTCGGCGATCTCTCCAAGCCGCAAGCCTGGCTTGCCGCGGCCGGCTTCCTGCTGATCGCGGGGCTTGCCGTGCGCAAGATACCGGGCGCCATCATCCTTGGCGTGCTCGCGGTCACCGTGGCGGCGGTCGCGCTTGGGCTCGAGCCCTGGCATGGGGTTTTCGCCCCGCCGCCATCGCTTGCGCCGACCTTTCTCAAGATGGATCTCGCTGGCGCCTTCCAGCTCAGCCTCGTCACCATCGTGCTCACGCTTCTGATCGTGACCATGCTCGACACGGCGGGAACTTTGATCGGCGTGGCACGCCAGGCGCGGCTTCTCGACAAGGAGGGGCGCCTGCCGCGACTCCGTCAGGCGCTGCTTGCCGATTCCGGCGCGGCGATGCTCGGCGCGGCGCTCGGCACCTCGACCAACACCGCCTATATCGAGAGCGCGGCCGGCGTGGAGGAGGGCGGCCGCACCGGCCTCACGGCGATCTTCGTCGCGCTGTTCTTCCTGCTGGCGCTGTTGCTCGCGCCTCTCGCGCACACCGTCCCGCTATACGCGACTGCGCCCGCGCTGCTTTTCGTCGCCTTCCTCATGGCGGCGAGTCTCGGCGCGCTCAGCTGGGACGACCCGACCGACTACATCCCCGCGCTGATCATCGTGCTGATGATGCCCTTGAGCTATTCGATCGCCACCGGCATCGGCCTCGGCTTCATCGCCTACGTGGCGTTAAAGGTGCTCGCCGGACGCTTCAGTGAGATCAACGCGGCGGTCGGCGTGATCGCCCTCGCGTTCCTGCTCAAGTTGATCTTTGCGTGATTGCCGCGAAACGAGCAAAGCGGTTGTCGTCGACCACTGAAACATGGCGGAGAGGAGCCTCAACATGCAGACATATATTTTGCTGGTGAATTTCACCGATCAGGGCATGCGCAACATCAAGGCCACGATCGGCCGGGCGCACGCCTTCGAGGACATGGCCAAGAAGAGCGGCGCCGTCATCAAGGTGCTGTGCTGAACGATCGGCCGTTACGATGTGATCGCGGTGTTCGAGGCGCCCGACGATGAGAGCGCCACCGCGCTCAGCTTTAGCGCCTCCTCGCTCGGCAATACCCGCGCCGAGATCCTGCGGGCCTTCTCTTTCGAGGAAATGAGCGGGATCCTGGCCAAGATGGTCTGAGGCTGCCGTGCCGAGACCCTGATCGCGCCGTTGGCAAGGGTTTGCACACCTCAGGGACACGGAATTTTGAGCGTCGCGTGAAACTTTTCGAGCCCACCCTCCGTAACTAGGTCGACAACGATCGGCACGGAGACAGACCATGGGCTTGCGCGCAGCAACTGCGTTCGCTTTTCTCATCGCGTTCGGCGCCGCGAACATTGCACGTGCCGACGACCAAGGCCTGGCTTGGGAAGACTGGAACGCGGAGCTCTTCACCCGCGCCCAAGCCGAGCAACGCTTGGTAATTCTCGATCTCGAGGCGGTGTGGTGCCATTGGTGCCACGTCATGGAGAAGACGACCTACAAAGACGAGAAGGTCGTCGCGCTGCTCAAGTCGAAATATCTGACGGTGCGCGTCGATCAGGACGCCAACCCCGCCCTCTCCAACCGCTATGGCGATTGGGGCTGGCCGGCGACCATCATCTTCGCGCCCGACGGCACCGAGCTTGCCAAATGGCGCGGCTATCTTCCGCCCGAGCGTATGGCATCGCTGCTAGAGGCTTTCATCGCCGATCCCTCGCCTGGACCGTCGGCCCGCTTTTCGCTAGCGGACATCACACCCGCCGAGAGTCCGCTGCTCGCCAAGTCGCAACGCGACGATCTGCTTCGCCGCAGCAAGGAGGCTTATGACACCGAGCATGGCGGATGGGACACCCTCAATAAGTTCATCGATACGGAGAGCATGGACCTTCTTCTCGCCGCCGCGGAGAGAGGCGATACGGAAGCTGCGACGCGGGCGCGGCAAACGCTTGATGTCGCCCTGAATCTGATCGATCGACAATGGGGCGGTATCTACCAATATTCCGACGAGCCCGATTGGAAGTCGCCGCATTACGAGAAGATCATGTGGTACCAGGCGAGCGGCTTGCGCCAATACGCGCAAAGCTATGCTCTGTGGAAAGATCCGAAGCACCTCGCCGCCGCTGAGGACCTCAAGCGCTTCCTGATGACCAAGCTGCGCAGCGTTGAGGGCGCCTTCTACACGAGTCAGGATGCTGATGTTGACGAGGCGATGCCCGGCAAGAGTTTCTACGCGCTGAGTGCAGAGGAGCGGGGAAAGCTCGAGCGCGAGCCCCGCATCGACACCAATATCTACGCGCGTGAGAATGGCTGGGCGATCAGCGGGCTCTTGGCGTTCTACAATGCCACCGGCGACGAGACCGCTCTGCGCGCTGCCGAACGCGCCGCTCACTACATACTGGCCAATCGCGCCATCGAGGGCGGCGGCTTCCGCCACGGCGAGCGCGATTCAGTCGGCCCCTATCTCGGCGATACCCTCGCCATGGGGCAAGCGGCTCTCGACCTCTATGCGGCGACTGGCGACCGCGCCTGGCTCGACGTCGCCGATCGTGCAGGGAGCTTCATCGCCGCTCGCTTCATGGATGAAGCGGGCGGATTTCGAACGACACTGGCGCCGGAGGCAACGGCCGGCGCCTTCCTCAAGGAGGGTGAAGCAAATCGACGAGCAGATCGCGGCGACGCGCTTTGCCAACGCGCTTTAT
>JBAUOI010000138.1:0-3610 GCA_049579665.1 Methyloceanibacter sp. | reverse complement strand
CCCCGAGGCGATAGATGAGGAAAGCAATCAGCGAGCCGAGCACGAGGATGCAGAGGAGCTCGGCCGGTGTGGCGAAGTCGGGCCGTTGCAGGAAGCTGCCTTGCAGGATCTGCTCGATGGCCTGGGCATGCAGCGAGACGCCGGGCACCGAGGCGTCGAGCGGCGTGGCTCTAAGATCGAGCAGACCTGCCGCGCTCGTGCCGATGATCAGGATGCGGCCCTCGAGCGCGTCGGTGCCGATCTCCCCGTTCAGAATTTTCCAGGCGGGGAGATAGCGCTCCTTGGACTCCGGCGTGAACCTGATCCACATCTGGCCGTTGGCTTCGGTCGGCACCTCGAAATCGCCGACCTTCACGGCGACGATGCCGGTCTTCTCGCCGAACGCCTTCTCGCCGCTCGCGCCTGACGACTTCACCACGTAGGTCGAGGCGCCTTGCGCGAGCCTGAGCATGTCGGCCGATAAAGAGGGATAGAGCGTGTCGCCGACCCTGACCAGCATGGGCATGCGGCGGATGATCTGGTCGTGCTCGGGGATCCAGTTGAGCGAGCCTGCGCCTTGCGCCTTGTCCTGTAGCTCTGTGAGGCTCGCCGCGGCGCCCGGATAATACGGGGCGAACAGTTTCGGGTCGTCGCCGCCATGGGCGAAGCCGGCCTTGGTCTCGGGCAGCGACGTCGCCGCCGGCGAAGCGATGAAGCCGAGCACCACGGGGCCCTTGCCGATCGCCTCGGCGAAGACCTGGTCGTTGCTGGGGAGCTTCTCGACCTCTTCCCTGAGCCCCGCGAGAGCGTCAGACTGCGGCCAATAGCGAAGCGTGTTGGCCGGCGACATGCGGTCAGGCTCGGGGAACACCATGTCGAAGCCGATCGCTGCCGCGCCGCCCGCGGCAAGCTTGTCGACCAGCTCGGCAAGCACTGTGCGCGGCCAAGGCCATTGCCCGACCTGCTTCAGCGACTCTTCGTCGATATCGACGATGCGCACCGGCAAAGCCGGATCGAATGCGCGCGGGTCCAGCCTTTGATAGGAGTCGAAGACCACCGACCGCAGCCTTGCGACCGGGGAGGGGTCCCAGACACGCAAAGCCAGCGCAGCTAAGATGACCATCCCCACAATGAGGACGTAGAGGAGACGCGGACCCATCCGGTTGCTTGTCAGCCTTCTGGAAAGCGCGCCGGAGCCGGCGCAAGGTGGCAGACCCTAGCCAATGGCGCTGTGCCGCTCCAGTGGCAAGTTAGTCATGACGAAGGCGCGCGAAGGGCATGGCACATTCCAGGAACATCCTTGAGCAGCGCGCCCCTAGCGGGCGGGACGGAGGTTCTGGTGCACAGCGTCGGTCTCGAAGTCGCCCTGGCCTTGATCAGGCGGCGGCGCCCGATGCAGCCTCGGCGGGATATAGCGCGGCGGAATGTAGCGCGGGTTCTTGCCGACCTGCTTCGCGCGGGGACGCGGCTTGACGATAGACGGCGCCGCCGGACCCGGCTCCTCGCGGGCGATCTCGTCGACCGGACAATGGGACCCCTGCCAAGCCTTCAGCGCGTCGAGCGTCGCCTGCTCGGGCGCATCGCTATTGAGGTCGAGGCTAGCGAGCGTATTGAAGCGCTCGACGCCTTTGCGTGTCCCGCTGCCCCATGAGGCGTCGATCTTGCCGCCATAGCAGCCATAGTCCTTGAGCTTGGCCTGGATGTCCTTGCTCAGCGCGGCGAGGTCCGGAGTGGGGGAAGGCGCCGAGCCGTCGCCGGCCTTCGGTGCGGTGTCGGGGCTCGTCGCCTCGACCGCGGCGACCTTGGCGGTTTCGTCAGGGGCGGGGGCTGGTGCGGACGCGTCCGGCGTTGCCGGCTCGACCGCGATGACACGGCTCGTTGCCGTCTGCGGCGCATTGTCGGCCTTCTTCGTCTCGTCGTTGAGCTTCTGCTTCAGGATCTCAAGCTGCTCCTGCTGCGCCTTGAGGAGGTCGCCCTGGCTCGTCTGCAGCCGATCGATCTCCTGGCGAAGCGCCGCGATCTGCGCGGCGGTCTCAGCCGATTGCTCGGCGGTCGACTTGGGCTCGCTCGGCTTGAAATAGAATTGACCGGTGAGCGAGGAATTCTCCCAGGGCACCTGCTTGCCACCGGTCTCGGCGAGCACGTCCTTGCGCACCTCCACCATCAGGTCGTTGATCGTCGTCCCTTCCCGGTCGATGTGACCAAGGAGAGCGTGGGTGAAGGGGCTATTGCGCCCTTCGCCGTCGAGCGCGACATTGCCGGGCTGGGTGGCGAAGGCGATCATCATGCCGACGGCCTTCTCGATCTGAGCGAGGCCGCGGCCGACTTGCAGCGAGCGGCTTTGGGCGAGATTGGTGGCCAACGGATTGTCACGGCAGGCATCGAGGAACACGAGCGAGACGCGGGCATTGCGCTCCATCTGCTTCAGCACGAGATCGAGCTGTACCGCCTCGAAATCGATATCGGCGTCGGATTTGAGACTTGCATCGATGGGCGCGAGGAAGTTCTTACCGTCGACCTGAAGGCCGTGACCGGCATAGAAGAAGAGTCCGACATCGGCGCCGTTGAGCTTGGCGGCGAAGGTTCTGATGCGGCCCTCCATCTCGGTCTTCGAGAGATTGGTGCCGTCGATCACCTCGAAGCCGAGCTGCCGAAGCTTGGCTGCCATGTCGCTCGCGTCGTTGCTGGGATTTTTCAGCTGCGCGGTGTGCTGATAGGCGGAGTTGCCGATGACCAGCGCCACGCGCTTCTCGGCGTGTGCGGATGCGAGCGTGCCGGCGAGCACGAACACCGCTACGACAAAGGCCGTGACATGCTTGGCCATGGACGCCTCCATCCGCATTGCAGGCGTGCCAAACCCGGCACTCGGGGCCCCCGAAGGGGGGTCAGTCTAGTCCCGAAGCGGGCCCAGTCAACGACCTCGGATTGCGCGGAATGACCGCCATGAAAAGCGGCTCGGCGTGCGCAACGTCAATGCGTAGCGCAGGCCGAGGCTGCAAGCTTCATCGATTCAAAGGATGATAACTGGACGAGCTTAGTCGAACCACTCAGGGCGCAGATTGCGCCACACCGACTCCGTCTCGAGGTCGAGCCTGATATTCGGCTGAGATCTTCCGGAGCGTGACAGATATCTCGGTGAGGCGCCGTAGGCATAAGACGGGCCGCCGTAGGAATAAACATAGGGAGAGGGGTGCTTCCAGTAATGGCCGCTCTTATCGGCTGTGGCGGGACCGGCCGCGCCGAACAAGACGGCAAGGCCTAACGCGGCGATGGCGAAATGCTTGAGCATAGATATCTCCATGGGCTCCTAAGGCCTAAGCCATAACCGCGGGGGGTGCGGTGCCACGCTCATGTAGGCAGGGTGTCGAGGGGGTTCAATGAGGTCGCCCAAAGCGGACCGTGGCCAAGGCGCCGTCCGTCACGCAGACAGGCTGACAACACTGTGGTTTCCGCGCTTGTCGATGCCTCTCTTCACATCCATGTGTCTTGCATCGCCCTATTCAAGGCGGGAGGCTTGGCCAAGCCAGGAACTGGCCGAATTGCCGCAGAGTTAATCCCCGCACTTGGCGCTGTGGCATAATATGGAGACGATGGTCCAGACTGACAAAAGCCTTTTGGCGCAACGGCTAAT
>JBAUOI010000137.1:0-1892 GCA_049579665.1 Methyloceanibacter sp. | reverse complement strand
CGATCAGACGTGGATCAAGGTGTTGTCCGGCACAGGCGCCATCGTGTTGACATTCCTCGCCGGCGCCGAACTCGATCCGCAGGTTTTCCGGCGTAAATGGAAGGAAGCAACCGCCGTTGGCCTGGTCGGCTTCTTCCTCCCGTTCTTCGGCTGCACCGCCGCGGCCTATTATGTCCTCGGTTGGGAACCGATGCCGAGCTGGCTCGGCGGTGTCGCCCTATCGACGACATCGGTCGCGGTGGTCTACGCGGTGATGCTGGAATTCGGCCTCAACAAGACCGAATACGGAAAGACGGTGCTCGCAGCTTGCTTCATCAACGACCTCGGGACCGTGCTTGCGCTTGGCTTCATCTTTGCACCGTTTACCGTGAAGACGCTGATCTTCGCCGTGGTCGCCACCGTCGCGTTCGCCATCCTGCCCTGGCTGACGCCACGCTTCTTCAAGCTCTACGGCAATCGCCCATCCGAACTTGAGACCAAGTTCCTGCTGTTTTGCTTGTTCGGCTTGGGAGCGTTGGCCGCATGGGCCGACAGCGAGGCGGTGCTCCCCGCCTATATCATCGGAATGGTGCTCGCCGGTACGGTCGGGAAGAATCACGCTCTGATCCGCCGCTTGCGCACCCTTACCTTCGGTTTCCTCACGCCGTTCTATTTCATTCGTGCCGGATCGTTTGTGAGCATTCCCACCCTGATCGCCGCCCCATTCGCCTTCATCTTCCTGCTGCTCGTCAAGATGGGGACGAAATTCGTAGGCGTCTATCCGACTACCAAGGTCTACAAGTCGCCGAAGCAGGAATCCATGTACACGACGCTGCTGATGTCCACCGGGCTGACATTCGGCACCATCTCATCGCTCTTTGGACTGTCGCATGGGATCATCGACCAGAGTCAGTATTCCATTCTTGTTGCCGGAGTGATTGGCAGCGCGGTGATACCGACCCTGATCGCCAATGCCTTTTTCCTGCCTCGACATCTGTTGCCACAGCCCGTCGGCGACGACGAAGCCCTGGCGATCGCCGAATTCAACGAGGAGGCCGCCGGCCGGCCGAAACAGCTCGAACCGACTCAGTCTATATAGGCTAAAGGCGCACGGACCGAAGAGCCTGAGGCGCAGGAGATCGAATGCTGAACTATGTCTGGATTGCTGTGGGCAGCGCCCTTGGCGGCATGGCCCGCTATTGGTGCTCGGGCGTCGCCGCGCGGCTGTTCGGCGAGACCTTCCCGTGGGGTACTTTGTTCGTGAACGTCACCGGCTCGCTCATCATCGGCTTCTTCGCCACGCTGACCGGACCCGACGGACGCGTCTTCGCAGGGACCGCCACACGTCAATTCGTCATGTTGGGGGTGCTCGGCGGCTTCACCACCTTCTCCTCGTTCAGCCTGCAAACGCTCAATCTCGCCAATGACGGCGAATGGCTCCAGGTTGAAGGCAATGTTGTGGCTTCCGTGGTGCTATGCCTGTTCGCTGTCTGGCTCGGGCACATGCTGGCCGTTTCCCTCAACGCTTTGAGATGGATTTGAGCCATGCCGCTCTCGCGCGACGCCGTGCTGCTGCGCATCTTCATCGGCGAGGACGACAAGGCCGGCCACCAACCGCTTTACGAGGCCATCGTGCTGAAAGCCCGCGAGATGGGCCTCGCCGGCGCCACCGTGTTGCGCGGGCCGATGGGCTTCGGCCATTCGAGCACGCTTCACACCACCAAGATTCTGCGCCTGTCGCAGGATCTGCCGCTGATCATCGAGATCGTCGACGGCGAGGACAAGATCGAGAAATTCGTCGCCGCCATCGAGCCGATCATGGGCAGCGGCCTCGTCACCACCGAGAAGGTCAAGGTGATCCGCTACGGCGAAGGCGGCCCTTGCGACTAGGACTGGTCTCGTCGGCATTGAAT
>JBAUOI010000136.1:0-1724 GCA_049579665.1 Methyloceanibacter sp. | reverse complement strand
GCTGCCGCAGCGTGCCCCCTTCGCCCAAGTCTTTGTCCATGGCGATGAACCATTGCGGCGTGGCGCGGAAGATCACTGGTTTCTTCGATCGCCAGGAATGCGGGTAATCGTGCTTGTGGCGCGAGCGCGCGATGAGCGCATTCGCCTCGGTGAGCGCGGCGATAACGGCGAAATTGGCGTCACCGAACTTGCCCTTGTCGTCGATCACCCGCTTGCCTTCGAAGCCCGGCGCCTCTTTGGTTAAGAAACCCGCTTCGTCGACGGTGAAAGGAATCGCGGTGTAGACCTTGCGGGTTTCGAGTTCAGCGCGATTCTGTTCCCAGATCTCGTAGTCCTCGGTGCCATGCCCGGGCGCGGTATGCACGAAGCCCGTGCCGGTGTCCTCGGTGACGTGCTCGCCGGCAAGCAGAGGCACGTCGAAATCGTAGCCCTGCCCGTGCAGCGGATGAGCGAGCGTGATGGCTTCGAGCGCGACCGGGGGCATGTGACCGAAGCGGCGCCAATCCGACACCCGCGCGGCCTTGAACACCTCTTCCGCGAGCTTGTCGGCAAGGATCAGCCGATCGCCGATCTTCGCCCAATTGTCGTCGGGGGCGTCGGTGACCTCGTAGACCCCGTAGTCGATGTCTTTCGAGAAGGAGACCGCGCGATTGCCGGGAATGGTCCAGGGCGTCGTGGTCCAGATGACGATGGAAGCTTTCTCGATCTCGTGCGGAATCAGGAACTCGTCGTCATCGGGGCCGATATCGATTTGCTCTCCCGCATAGCTTGCCACCGGAAACTTCACGTAGATCGCCGGGCTCTCGATCTCCTCATATTCGACCTCGGCCTCGGCTAGAGCCGTGCGCTCCACCACCGACCACATCACTGGCTTCGAGCCGCGATAGAGCAGCCCGTTCATGGCGAACTTCAGAATCTCAGCGGCGATGGTCGCCTCGGCGTCGAAGCTCATGGTAGTGTAAGGATGCGCCCAGTCGCCGACGCCGCCGAGCCGCTTGAACTCCTCGCGCTGCACCTTCAACCAGCGCTCGGCGTAAGACCGGCATTCGTCGCGGAAGGCGATCATCGCCTCGGCATCGGACAGATCGGGCTTCGACCTACCCTTGGCGCGGTAATTCTCCTCCTCGACTTTCCACTCGATCGGCAGGCCATGGCAGTCCCAGCCCGGTACGTAATTCGCGTCCTTACCTGTCATCTGCTGGCTGCGGACGATCACGTCCTTGAGGATCTTGTTGAGTCCCGTGCCGATATGGATGTGACCGTTGGCGTAAGGCGGCCCGTCATGCAGCACGAAGCTCGCGCGGCCCTTGGCGTCGGCGCGCAGCTTCTCGTAGAGGCCGAGCCGCTCCCAGCGCTTGAGCAGCTCAGGCTCACGCTCGGGCAGCCCGGCTTTCATCGGGAAATCGGTCTTGGGCAGGAACAGCGTCTCGCTCCAGTCGCGCCCAGTCTGGACCTTGCGTGATTGCTGCTCAAGCATGGCGATCAGCGATTGGGGCTTCGCGGCTTGCAGCGTCTTGATTGGTGCGCGCACGGCTTTCGGCTGGCGCTTCGTCGCAGCTCTGGGCTTGGCGGCGGCCTTGCGCTTCGCTGCGGGCTTTGGCTTGGCGGCCGACTTCTGCTTGGCGGCAGGTTTAGGCTTGCTCTTGGCCTTGGCGGTTTTGGCCTTCACCGCGGCCGCTTTCGTGACGGATGCCTTTTTGGTCGTCTTGGCCTTCGGCTTCGGC
>JBAUOI010000135.1:0-7597 GCA_049579665.1 Methyloceanibacter sp. | reverse complement strand
GCCCGGTATTTCTCCTGCGCCGTGCGATAGACCTCGTCGTCCTCGTCGTCGCGGATCATGTCCATGTTGGTCGGCACCTCGACCACGTCGAGGCCGTAAATGTCCATGAACTCGTCGGCCTCGGTCGAAGCCGTGCCGGTCATGCCGGCGAGCTTCTCGTAGAGGCGGAAATAATTCTGGAAGGTGATGGTGGCGAGCGTCTGGTTCTCCGGCTGGATTGCCACATGCTCCTTGGCTTCGAGCGCCTGGTGCAATCCTTCGGAGTAGCGGCGGCCTTGCATCATCCGGCCGGTGAACTCGTCGATGATGATCACCTCGTCGTTCTTGACGATGTAATCGCGGTCGCGCTGGAATAGTTTGTGGGCGCGCAGCGCCTGCTGCACGTGATGCACGACGGTGACGTTCTCGATGTCGTAGAGCGACTCGCCCTTGAGCAGATCGGCCTTCATCAACAGCTGCTCGACATGCTCGTTGCCCGCCTCGGTCAGCGTCACCACGCGGGTCTTCTCGTCGAGCTCGAAATCGCCCTCCACGAGCTCCGGGATGAACTTGTCGATGGTGATGTAGAGCTCGGAGCGGTCGTCGAGCGGGCCGGAGATGATCAGCGGCGTGCGCGCCTCGTCGATCAGGATCGAGTCCACCTCGTCGACGATGGCGAAGTAGTGGCTCCGCTGCACCATCTCCGAGGCCGCATATTTCATGTTGTCGCGCAGATAGTCGAAGCCGAACTCGTTGTTGGTGCCGTAGGTCACGTCGCAGGCATATTGCTCGCGCCGCTGCGGGTCGGACAGCTCGTGCACGATGCAGCCGACCTTGAGGCCGAGGAACTGGTAGATGGCGCCCATCCAGGCGGCGTCGCGCTTGGCGAGATAGTCGTTGACGGTGACGACATGCACGCCCTTGCCGGCGAGCGCGTTGAGATAGACGGGGAGCGTGGCGACCAGCGTCTTGCCTTCGCCGGTCTTCATTTCGGCGATGCGGCCGTCATTCAGCACCATCCCGCCGATCAGCTGTACGTCGAAATGGCGTTGGCCGATGGTCCGCTTGGCGGCTTCGCGTACCGTGGCAAAGGCCTCGGGGATCAGATCGTCGAGTGGGGTGCCGGAGGCGACCCGGGCGCGGAAATCGTCGGTGCGGGCGCGCAACGCCTCGTCCGACAGCGCCGCGACCTCGGGCTCGAGCGCGTTGATCTGCGCGACAATGGGCCCGTATTTCTTAAGCTTGCGGTCGTTGGACGAACCGAAGACTTTGCTGGCGAGAGCGCCAAAGGAAAGCATTGATCTGTCAGCCTCTTGAGCGCGAGGGGATTTTCCTCAGGCCGATCCCCATGAAAGCCCTCGGAAAGCGTCGAAAAAATGCCGGGAGCGAACGCTCGTGAGACATAAGAGGGCCGCCTAACCTTGTCAACGCGACGGGGGGCGCGCCCTGAAGCCTTAGGCGGGGTGTTCGGAGGGGGCTTCCCGCCGCAGCCGCCCGATCTCCTCAAGCTGCTTCTGCAATGACAGCTTGCTCAATTTATCGAGAGGCAGGTTCACGAAGATGCCGATGCGCTGGGTGAGCATGCGCATCGTATCGGCGAAGGCGAGATTGCGCTCGGCCTCGGTGCCTTGCGCCTTGACCGGGTCGGGCAGGCCCCAATGCGCGGTCATCGGCTGGCCGGGCCAGATCGGGCAGACCTCGCTCGCCGCGTCGTCACAAACGGTGAACACGAAGTCGAGCTTGGGCGCGCCGGGAACCGCAAATTCGTCCCAGGATTTCGAACGCAAGCCCGAAACATCGTAATTCGTCTTGCGCAAGAGATTGAGAGCGAGCGGATTGACCTTGCCGGACGGGTGGCTGCCCGCGCTGAAGGCACGAAACTTGCCGGCGCCAAGCCGGTTCAAAATGCATTCCGCCATCACCGAGCGCGCCGAATTGCCGGTGCAGAGAAACAGGACGTTGAGGGGATCTGGGCGCTTCACGGACTGCATGGGACCGCCTCCTTCTAGCTTTGGCAGCACTCTTCCGGCGCGGGACAACAGCTCGCCAGCGTCGCCTCGATCAGCCCCGCGCAGAGGTCGGGCTTGCCGCGGCAGCAATCCTCCAGCAGGAACGAGAGCAACGCGCGCGTGCCTTCGAGATCGACCGCATAGATGACCGAGCGGCTCTCTTTGCGCGAGCCGATCAGCCCCGCCCGGGCGAGCGTCGCGAGATGCGAGGACATGGTGTTGTTCGGCACCGACAGCGCCCGGGCGATGTCGCCTGCCGCCATGCCGGCCGGGCCCTGCCGGACCAGCAGACGGAACACCTTGAGCCGGCTTTCTTGCGCCAGCGCGCCGAGCGCCTCGATGGCCGATATAATTTCCATATATCCAGAATTATCGAAATAAATTCTGAGAGTCAACCACCGGGCCTAGCCGTGTGCCGGCGCCTAGCAATGCGGATAGAGCGCGTTGAGCTCTCGGCCCTTGAGCAGGATGACTTTCTGGCTCAGTCCGCCGTTCCTTTTGATCCACGCCCTGACGCTTGCCGGGTAAGCCGCATTGATCGTTTGCGTCACCTTCGGGTTGCGGAATGTCCGTCCGTTCTTGTCGACAAGATAAGGCGCATGAAAGCCGAGCACGGCTTTGGATGTGACGCAGATCCGCTTACGCGGGATGGTGCTCAGCACCAGCGTGCAGGCTGAAAGGCAGGGGCCGTCGATGACCACCCGCTCGCCTGACTGCTTCACCCTGGCAAAAAAGTTGAGATAGTCCCCGACCGCGCCACCTCCGCTCGACAGAATGCGGACGTCGGCCGCTGCCGGCAGGATCAAGGCGAGGCTTAAGCCGACGACGAGCGCCGCGCCCGCCAAGTGACGCGCTTTGCGCGCAAGGGCTGATCGATACTTGACCACCGCAACTCCCTTCCTCCGCCCAGCCCGAGGATGATTGCCGCAAAACATACCTTTTCCAAGGCTTGGCGCACGGGGTCGTTTCGTCGCTGCGCGCTTGGGCCGGTGCCGAGGAACCCCTTGGCAACCCCGACCCCCGGAGCTAAAACCCGCCCCGGGGAAGCGAACCCAACCCGCTCGCCCGCTCTTCCTAGGAGCAGAACCGGCGAGCCGAATATGAGGACATCTCTCGTGAAAAGTTGGTCAGCCCTGCTGCTCGTGGCAGCCTTCGCTGGACTCGCGCCGCTCACTGCCTTGGCCGACGATCCCGTCGTCGCGCGCGTCAACGGCGTCGAAATCAAGCAATCCGATCTCGATTATGCCGCCTCCGAAGTCGGCGCCCGGCTCGGCAATTACACGCCGCAGGACCGTAAGAAGGTGCTCTTGCAATATGTGATCGAGAACGAGCTGATGGCGGGCGCCGGCCGGACCGACGGTCTCGACAAGACCGACACCTTCCCGGGCCGGGTGAAATATCACGAGCGCCGCGCGCTACGCGATGCCTTCTTCGACGTCAAGATCCACGACGCGGTCAATGAGGCCGACGCCAAGAAAATCTATGACGAGAAGATCGGCCAGATGAAGCCGGATAAGGAGATTCACGCCCGCCATATTCTCGTTGCCACCCAAGACGAGGCCAAGGAGATCGCCGAACGCCTGAAGAAGGGCGAGGACTTCGCCGCGCTCGCCAAGGAGAAGTCGAAGGACGCCAATGCCGAAGGCGGCGATCTCGGTTGGTTCGGCCGCGGTCAGATGCTGAAACCGTTCGAGGACGCGGCGTTCGCGCTCGATGTCGGGCAGATCTCCGATCCGGTGCAGACGCAATTCGGCTGGCACATCATCAAGGTCGAGGAGAAGCGCGACCAGGCTCTTCCCAGCTTCGATCAGGTCAAGGAGGCGATCATCGCCCAACTCGTGCAGGCCAAGGCGCAAGAGGTGGTCACCAGCCTTCGCGATTCAGCCAAAATCGAGGTGGTCGATCCCGAGCTTAAGAAGTCGATGGACGAAGCCATAGGCAAGGGCGACGCCGGCGGTCCGGGCGATCTGCCGGACGACACGTCAGGGGCGCCCGACGGCAACAATTGACGGGCCGCGCTCGCTAGAGGCCGCTTTGGGCAAGATCTCGCCGTTCGCGCCGAAGCATGTGCCGCAACTGCCGGCGATCGAGGGCGTGCGCATCGCCACCGCCGCCGCGGGCATTCGCTATCCCGGCCGCGCCGATCTCTTGCTGGTGTTGTTCGACCCGGGCACGACGGTCGCCGGCGTGCTGACCAAGTCGAAGACCGCGTCGGCGCCGGTCGATTGGTGCCGGGCCCATCTCGCCCACGGCATGGCGCGCGTGCTCGTGGTCAATTCCGGCAATTCCAATGCCTTCACCGGCAAACGCGGCAAGGAGGCGGTGAAGCTCACCGCCGAGGCCGCGGCGCGGGCCGCCGATTGCCTCGAAGCGGATGTCTATATCGCCTCGACCGGGGTGATCGGTGAGCCGCTCGATGCGGGCAAGATCGTCAAGCATCTCGGCGTGCTTGCGAGTGACGTTAAGGCCGACGCCTACGCCGATGCCGCGCGCGCCATCATGACCACCGACACTTTTCCCAAGCTCGCCACGCGAAAAGCGGAGATCGACGGCGTCACCGTCACCATCAACGGCATCGCCAAGGGCGCCGGCATGATCGCGCCCGACATGGCAACCCTGCTCGCGTTCCTATTCACCGACGCGGCCATCGAGCCGCAGGCGCTGCTTGCTTCGCTCGATCCCGGCCTGGACAACACGTTCAACGCCATCACCATCGACGGCGACACCTCGACCAGCGACACCTTGCTGATCTTCGCCACCGGCCGCGCCACGACACGGGGCGCCCCGCGCGTCGTCGATGGGGACGACCTCAGGCTGGCGGGTTTCCGTTTGGCGCTTGCCGAAGTGATGCACGACCTCGCGCTGCAAATCGTCAAGGACGGCGAGGGGCTCACCAAATTCGTCACCGTGAAAGTGACCGGGGCCGAATCGAAACAGGCCGCGCGCATCATCGCCAGGTCGATCGCCAATTCGCCGCTGGTCAAGACGGCGATCGCCGGCGAGGACCCCAACTGGGGAAGGGTGGTCGCCGCTGTCGGCAAGGCGGGCGAGGCGGCAAACCGCGACCGTCTGGCGATCTGGTTCGGCGACATTCTCGTCGCCAAGGACGGCGAGGTCGCTCCCTCGTATCGCGAGAAGGATGGCGCGGCCTATATGAAGAAGGCTGAGATCGCCATCACCGTCGATGTCGGCGTGGGTAAGGAAGCGGCAACCATATGGACCTGCGACCTCACCAAAGATTATATCGCCATCAATGCCGACTACCGGTCCTGAGTCGGGTATTTAGACAAAACTGCATTAACCTCCGGATGCCAGTATGCCCGAGGGCATCAAGCGCCCGATCGTCATCGTCGCGGCCTGCGCTCTCCTCGATGCGAAGGGCGCCGTGCTGATCGCCAAACGCCCGCAAGGGCGGCCGCTCGCCGGCCTGTGGGAGTTTCCCGGAGGCAAGATCGAGCCGGGAGAGGAACCGGAGGAAGCCTTGATCCGCGAACTGCGCGAGGAGCTGGGCATCGAGATCGCCAAAGCCGATCTCACCCCGCTCACCTTCGCGAGCCACGCTTATCCGGACTTCCACCTGCTCATGCCGGTCTATCTCTGCCGGCGTTGGCGCGGCGACGTGGCCGCGCATGAAGGGCAGGAGCTTCTCTGGGTGAAGCCCGACACGCTTCACCTCTACGACATGCCGCCGGCCGACGAGCCGCTCAAGATCGCTTTCCGCGATCTGTTGTGAGGTGGGGGAGGACCATGAGCAACATGAAGCATGTGACAGAGCCAGTTGGACTGACGACGCGCCTTGCGGCTACGGCGCGGCGCTTCGCCGCCGATAGCTCGGGCGCCACCGCGGTCGAATACGGCATCATGACCCTTATCGCCATTGCCATCATGGCCCTGGTCAGCCAGATCGGCGGCTCGGTCAGCGGCATGTTCGAGATGCTCAAAAACGCGTTTGGCTAGGGTTTTGGCTTGGCCGGAAACGCCGCCTTGTCGCCGGCGGGGTGCTCCGTCGTGCCGAGCGCATCGGCGAGACGCCGCGCGGCGCTCCCAGGCTTGAGCGGCTTCTGCTGGCTCGCATCGGGTCCCCAACCGCTGAGATAGACGATCTCGAAGGAGGCGCTCACCCGGCCGTCCGGCGTCGTGTGGCGCTCGCGATAGATCGCTTCGGCGCGCTCGAGCGTCTTGCGCGAGAGCGGCGCGCGGCTTCGCGCCAAGAGCACATTGCCGCCGCCCAGCGCGCGCACCTCGCGCATCAGCTCGCGTGGGCTGGCATAGAGCACCGTCAAAGTCTCTGCATCGGCAACCGGGAGCGCGAAGCCCGCACGCTGCAGCAGCGCGCCATACTCCCTGACATCGCCGAACGGCGCGACGCGCGGGCTTGCGCCGCCTTCGATCTCGGCCTCGGCTTCGAGCAGCGCCTGACGCAGCTCGAAAAGCGCGCGGGCGCCGAGCAGCGCCCCCATGAACAAGCCGTCGGGATGCAGCGCGCGCCTGATCTGGATGAGCGCGCCGGGAAGATCGTTGACCCTGTGCAGCGCCAAGCCGGAGACGATCAGATTGAAGCTCGGCGCCTTGAAGGGCAGCAAATCCTCGTCGCAGACGAGCGACGGGGAGGGGCACAGCGCGGCAAATTCGAACACGCTCTCGGCATAGATCATCGCGCCGACCGACGGGAGCTCCGCCACTTTCTTGCCGAGCAGTCCATGATAGGCGCCAAGGTCGAGCGCGAGCGGGAAGGGTCGCAGCATCAGCTCGATCCGCTCGGCGATCTCCCGCGCAACATGGGCAAGCAAGAACGTGTGCGCCTCGATCTCCGGTGCAAAGCGCGCGCGGCGGGCGCGAAGCAGCTTGCGGTCGAACAGCAGGCGCTCGTCGCTCATAAGCGGGTCCCTGTGGGCGCTTTCAGGATGGGGGCCTTGCGTCCTATCATAGCGGTTATGCCGACCGGCGAAGCACTTGAGGCGACGCCCGCCCCTCCCAGCGTAGGGGCGCCTGGCATCGTGCGGCCCATGCTCGTCCGGCTCGCCGATCTCCTTCTGCCCCCCGTCTGCATCGCCTGCCGCAGCCGCATCGGCAGCCACGGGCTCTTATGCGGCGCCTGCTTTGCCAGGATCGACTTCATCGCGCCTCCCATTTGCGCGCGGCTCGGCGTTCCCTTGCCATACGACGCGGGCGAAGGCGCGCTCTCCGCGGCGGCGATCGCCACGCCTCCAGTCTACGACCGCGCGCGGGCCGCGGCGCGCTATTCGGAGACCATGCGCGAGCTTATCCAGAGCTTCAAATATCGGGATCGGCAGGAGGGCCTCTCCTTGTTCGCCCGCTGGCTCAAGCACGCCGGCGCCGAGCTGCTTGCAGACGCCGATCTCATCGTGCCGGTCCCGCTTTACCCGGCGCGGCTGTGGTGGCGGCGGTTCAACCAGTCGGCCATGCTGGCGCAAGCGCTGGGAACGCTCACCGGCGTCGAGGTCGATTGCTTCGTACTGAGGCGGGTGAAGCGGACGGCGAGCCAGGTCGGGCTGAGCGCCGACCAGCGCCGCCGCAACGTCGCCGGCGCCTTCAAGGTGGACAAGGCGCACGCCGCCCGTGTCGGGGGGAAGCGCATCGGGGTGATC
>JBAUOI010000134.1:0-2898 GCA_049579665.1 Methyloceanibacter sp. | reverse complement strand
GTCGGAGGCTGAGCCTCACTCTCGACTTTGCTTTTGAACAGGCCAAACATGCCTTCCTCCGAACGTGCAGAAAACGCCTATGGCTGGCTGCGAGTTCTCCGCGGCCAGAAATATTGTAGGCGGGCAGGGTGGCGTGTCGCTTCCGGATCGGCGGCTGAGATTGTGGGGTTAAGCGTTGTAACCGGGGATGGAAGGGTCCATATGGCTCAGCGTTTAAGGGAGGTTTAGGTCGATGCCGACCGAGCCAAAAACGCCAGTGAAATCGGAGGCTCGTCCTGTCCAAGCGCCGCGCTCGAGTGACGCTGAGGTCGATGCCTTCCTCGCACACGTGAACATGCTCGCTCCAGTTAGCGCCGATGGTCGCGGACGGCTGATCTTCGCCATGGATGCAACGATGAGCCGGCAGCCGACCTGGGACCTTGCCCTTGGCCTCCAGGCCGACATGTTCCGCGCCGTCAAAGAGGTCGGCGGACTGGATGTGCAGCTGGTCTATTTCCGCGGTTTCGGCGAAACCCGGGCCAGCAAATGGGTCAGCGACCCGGAAGCGCTTGCGAAACTCATGACCCGTGTCTCCTGTCAGGGTGGCTACACGCAAATCCGCAAAGTGCTGACCCATGCGCGGTGTGAAAGCGAGCGGAACAAGGTCAACGCCGTGGTTTATGTCGGCGATTGCATGGAAGAGGATATCGATGAGCTGAGCCAGCGGGCGGGCGCGCTTGGGCTGCTCGGCGTGCCAATGTTCCTGTTTCAGGAGGGGCAGGAGCCCAAAGCCGAGCTCGCCTTCAAAGAAATCGCCCGGCTGACGCGGGGCGCTTACTGCCATTTCGACGCTGGCTCGGCCCGGCAACTACGGGAGTTATTGGCGGCGGTCGCGGTGTATGCGACGGGAGGGCGAAAGGCTCTGCGAGACTATGGCGCGGCGACCAACAGTGAGGCTGCCGTCCGCCTGCTTGAACAACTCAGCTGACCGCCCATGCCAGTCTTCATCGCCTTCGCCGCCTTCTTGCTTCTCGTCTTTGGCCACCGCCTCGGCCTGCCGATTGCGCCGTGGGTCGTGACAACGGAACCCTTCGGCAAGAAGCGGAAAACGCCCGGACAGAAATCGGGGGTACGCACCCAGGCCCTCGAAATGGTGCTGGACCACGATAGCGGTCGTATGGACGGGCGTTGTCTCAAAGGTCGATTCGCCGGCAGAGACTTGTCCTCATTGAGCCAAAACGAGTCATTGCAGCTGCTCGAGGAGTTGCGCTCGACCGATTCCCAAGGGGCGATCTTAATGGAAGCGTTTCTTGATCGACGCTGGCAGGGCTGGCGCGACCGTGCCAATGACCGCGCAAAGACCGAACGCAAGTCACCGCGTAGCGGCGGCATGACGGCGAATGAAGCCTACGATGTGCTCGGCCTTAAGTCTGGCGCCAAACCCGACGAGATTCGTGCCGCGCATCGGCGATTGATGATGAAGTTTCACCCGGACCAAGGAGGGTCAACCTACCTCGCGGCCCGTATCAATGAGGCCAAAGAGATTCTTCTGTCGAGATAGCCATCCTCCGAAATCGGGATCAATTAACAGTGGAAAGTGGGAGTTTTGCCACACCGCTTAGAGACCCTATCTAGGTAAGGTCACCAGTTCTCCCGGCAATAGATGTGGGCGTATGCCGGCTTGCGGGGGAGGATTGCCATGACCCACTCGGACTTGGTGAGGATCGAGGTCCAAGGCGCCGATATCTTAGTCGCTATGCGAGGCACCTGCTTCAGGGTGAAATACCGGAAACAAGAAGCGCCTTGGCTGAGTGTGCAGGAATACGGGCCCGACGATCCTGACGCGACGATCACGCTCTCCGAATTTCGAGCACTTGCGTGGGCCGCGGCCAACGACAAAGCTCGCGAGCTGGGTTGGCTCGCTTAGACGGCGAAATTGCCGCTGGGTTGCTAGCACTTTCGGAGAACATCACGGTACGCGCTGCCTATTGGCTTACACCGCCCCCACCAGGCCGACCTTCATTGTCTCCGTGGTCTTGGTAATCCTAGCGTTGCTGGTTCGCTACGGGCATGTTTCGATTCCAGTAGTCAGCGCTCACGTTTTCGAAACGCTGTTGATCGGCTACTTGGTGCTGCTGGTGGGCAATCTCTTCCGCGGACTTTAGCTTTCCCGCTGCTTGATCGCGCTGCCACAACTCAATGCACCCATGCGCCAAAAGCTGTGCTATCAGAGCCTGTGAAATAAAAAGGAGTAGTTGATGGCCAGGACTGTTGCCACGAGAAAACGCGTTGTTCGTCGCGATTGGACCCGTGCTGATGTGAAAGAGCTGAAACAGCACTCGAAAAACAAAACCCCTGTCAAAACCATCTCTAGAGCACTTAAGCGTAGCTCAGGTGCCCTCAGACAAAAGGCACGCGTGCTCGGAATCCCGCTCGGCCACCGCCGCCTTAAGTCAAGGCGAGCGTGAGAGAAGTCGCGTTCTCCCGTCCAGCATGTCTACATGGTGAAGCGGGACGACGCGCAACACGTCCGGGCTCAGCTAAAGGAGATCAGCGCAATGTCCGCTGTTGACGACCCCAAGCGGATGTTTGGGTGAGGCGCGCGTAGGTCAGAAGCGACCCGCGGGCAGAGCCTCAGGGTCCCCCATGCCCTACAACTCCGCATCAAGCTGTTACCGGTTCGGCGTAGCAACGCGGCCTTTGGATGAAAGTGCGCGTCCTGCCTGATGGGGCCGCAATTCACCGAATAGCTTGCGCCAATAGGCTGCCTGCAATTCCATGACCTCAGCCAGGTTCCTCGCTCCAGCTAGGCCCGTCGCGAGATCGAAGCCGGTATTGATGTTGCGCTCAGCAAGGTGGATGAACCTACGATTGAGCACCGCGGCACCCTGACCAGCCGCGCCGAATGATTTCTGCCAG
>JBAUOI010000133.1:0-1878 GCA_049579665.1 Methyloceanibacter sp. | reverse complement strand
ACCGAAGCCGTTTCCCCCTCACCCCAACCCTCTCGCCGATGGGGAGAGGGAGTCAGTCGCGAGCTCGGCGAGAGGCTTCCCGATGTCGAAGAGGCGCCGGCAGGGCCGCAACACGCGCCAGAAGAGCCGCGCCCCGAGACCGAGGTCCCGCCCGGTACCGAGCTGGTCAGCATGACCGTGCGCGAGGCGCTGCGTGACGCCATGGCGGAGGAGATGCGGCGCGATCCGTCCGTCTTCGTCCTGGGCGAGGAGGTCGGTGAATATCAAGGCGCTTACAAAGTCACCCAAGGTTTGCTCGACGAGTTCGGGCCTATGCGCGTGGTCGACACGCCGATCACCGAATATGGCTTTGCCGGCGTGGGCGTCGGCGCGGCCTTTGCGGGGCTCAAACCCATCGTCGAGTTCATGACCTGGAACTTCGCCATGCAGGCGATCGACCACATCATCAATTCCGCCGCCAAGACGCTGTATATGTCCGGCGGCAAGATGCATTGCCCCATTGTGTTCAGGGGGCCCAATGGCGCCGCCGCCCGCGTGGCCGCGCAGCACAGCCAGAATTACGCCGCCTGGTATACGCACGTGCCGGGGCTGAAGGTGATCGCGCCTTACACCGCCGCCGACGCCAAGGGACTCTTGAAGGCGGCGATCCGCGATCCCGGACCGGTGGTTTTCCTGGAGAACGAGATTCTCTACGGCCAGAGCTTCGAGGTGCCGAAGCTCGATGATTTCGTCATTCCCATTGGCAAGGCGCGGATCGCGCGGACGGGCAAAGACGTCACCATCGTCTCCTTCTCGCGCGGCATGGCCTATGCGCTGGACGCCGCCAAGCGTCTCGCGGAGGAGGGGATCGAGGCCGAAGTCATCGATCTCCGCACGCTTCGCCCGCTCGACATCGAGACCGTGCTCGCCTCTGTGCGCAAGACGAACCGCATCGTCACGGTAGAGGAGGGCTGGCCGGTCTGTTCGATCGCCTCGGAGATCGCCGCGCGCGTCACGGCAGAAGCCTTCGATCATCTCGACGCGCCGCCGCTCGCCGTTACCGGCACCGACGTGCCGATGCCTTATGCCGCCAATCTCGAAAGGCTCGCTCTGCCTTCGGTCGAGCACGTCATCGAAGCGGTGAAATCGGTCTGCTACCGGAGCTGACGCCGATGGCCGAAACCTCCATGAACTGGAAGACGGGCGGGTGCCATTGCGGCGCTGTGCGCTTCGAGGTGCTGGCGCCCGAGGAGATCGAGGCGCGGGAATGCAATTGCTCGATCTGCCGCATGACCGGCTTCCTGCATCTCATCGTCGATGCCGAGCGCTTCCGGCTGCTCTCCGGCGAAGACAAGCTTACCACCTACACATTCAACACCGGCACCGCGCAGCATCATTTTTGCTCGATATGCGGAATAAAGAGCTTCTACGTGCCGCGCTCCAAGCCTGACGGCTACAGCGTGAATGTGCGCTGCCTCGATGACGGCCAGGTGCGCGTCACCCGCATCGGTCTGTTCGACGGGCAACATTGGGAAGAAGCATTCGCCGCCACGCAGGGCAGGGTCTAGCGCCATGCCGACGCAAATCCTCATGCCGCGGCTCTCGCCAACCATGGAGGAGGGCAAGCTCGCCACATGGCATGTGAAGGAGGGCGACCGGGTGCGCAGCGGCGACGTGGTCGCCGAGATCGAGACCGACAAGGCGACCATGGAGGTCGAGGCGGTCGACGAGGGCAAGGTCGGCGCCATCCTCGTCGCCGCGGGCACCGAGCGTGTAAAGGTCAACACGCCGATTGCGACCATCCTGGTCGACGGCGAAAGCGCGAGCCAGGCAGCGCCGCAATCGGCCGCGGCAAACGGTCACGCGCAGGCGGCGGCACCTGCGCCGGCCGCCCCGATG
>JBAUOI010000132.1:0-2297 GCA_049579665.1 Methyloceanibacter sp. | reverse complement strand
TGAATGGCGACGATGCAATGGAGAGGCTAATGTTCCGCGCCATGACGATTCGCACCATCCTGGCCGCGCTTCTGCTCGCCGCTTTCGTGCAATCAGCCATTGCGGCGCCCGCCCGCATCATTATCCTGCGTCACGGCGAGATGGCCGACGACTGGAAGCTTTGCGAGATCGGCGAGCAGCGCGCCGACGCGCTTGCCTTGAATTATCTCGGCAAAGGCGCCGCCAAGTCGTTGTTCACCGAAGGCAACGATCCAGCCTTCTTCTTCGCCATCACCCTGCACACGCTGGAGCTCGCTTCGCCCACGGTGGCAAGCTGGTCCAAGCCGATCATTCTCTATTCGGTGGTGCCTGAGACGGGGCAGAGCAAGGACGATTTCGAGAAGCAACTCAATCGCCGCACGCAGGAAGCCGCGCGCAATCTGCTCACCAATCCCGCCCTTCAGGGCAAGACCGTCGTGCTGGTATGGGAGCACAAGCACATCGCCAACGAGAAGCTCGAAGCCAAATTCGAAAATGACCGCGAGGGCGTGACGCTGCGGCAGCTGCTCAAGCTCGACATCCTGCCCGGCGTGCCGAAGACCTGGCCCGACGAGACCTACGATTACTTCTGGATCGTCGACTTCCCGGCGAACTCGAACGTGCCCTCGAAATTCTCGATGGTGAAGCAGGAGTTCGGCACGTCCTTCCCCAAGGTCCCGGTCAACGATTGGGACACGCCTGACGGCTTGGATCCGTCGAGCGGTTGCAAGATCAAAGTCGAAGATTGATCTTCGGACGATTACGCCGACGCAGCGGTCAAATCCCGCTCGTCCTCGTCGATGTCGCCGCCCTTCGCTTCGGCGAGGTGATGGCGTCCGGTGGATGCGTCGGGCTGCAGCTCGAAGAAGCGGCCGTGGAACTGCACCAGGCTCGAGCGGTGGCCGATCGAGACGATCGCCGCATCCGGCAGCCGCGCCAGCATCAGGCGGTAAAGCTCCGCCTCCGAGGCTTCGTCGAGAGCGCTGGTCGCCTCGTCGAGGAACAGCCAGTCGGGCTTTTGCAGCAGCGCGCGTGCTATCGACAGCCGCTGCTTCTCGCCGCCCGACAGCTTGTCGCTCCAATAGGCGGTCTGGTTGAGCTCCGCGCGCAGCGGCGAAAGTCCCACCGCGTCGACCACCGCGTCGATCTCCGCAGGGGTGAAGGCATCCTCCGGCCCGGGATAGGCGAGCGCGCCACGCAGCGTGCCGAGCGGCAGATAAGGTCGCTGGGGCAGCACCAGCACATTCGCCTCCTTGGGGATGCGGATCGAACCCTCGCCGAACGGCCAGACGCCGCCCAGCGCGCGGAACAGGCTGGTCTTGCCCGAGCCTGACGGCCCCGTGACCAACACGCGCTCGCCGGGCTCGATCGACAGCCCCTTGACCTGCACGATCTGCTGACCGTTGGGCAGCCCGACGGAAAGATGGTCGGCGGAGAAATTGCGTGCGCCGTCGGCGACGACCTCCACGCGCGGCGCGGTCGCATCGAGCCCCTCGGCCCAGCCGATCGAAGCATCGAACCCGGCCAGCCGGTTCAGCACCGCCTTCCAATCGGCGATGCTGGTGTAGGCCGTGACGAAGAAGGAGAGCGCGCTCTGCACCTGGCCGAAAGCCGAGGAGATCTGCATCAGTCCGCCCAGCGTCATCGAGCCGAAGAAATAGACCGGGCTTACCACCAGGAACGGGAAGATGATGGCGACCTGCGAATAGCCCGCGGTCAGGAAGGTGAGGCGCTTGCGCCGGCGCATGATGTCGTACCAGTTGCGGATCACCCAGGAGAAGCGGTCGCGCAGCCGCGCCTCTTCCGCCGGCTCGCCTGCGAGCAGCGTCACCTCCTCGGCATTCTCGCGCAGCCGCACTAGCGAGAAGCGGAAATCCGCCTCGTAGCGCTGCTGATCGAAGTTGAGCTTCACCAGCGGGCGGCCGACGAGATGGGTGACCCAGGTGCCGAGCACCGCATAGATCAGCGCCGCCCAAACGAGATAGCCGGGGACGTTATAGGTCTGCGAGCCGATCATCAGCGGCGTGGCCGACGACAGGGTCCATAGGATGACGATGAAGGAGACGAGCGTGACGACCGAGCCGAGCAGCGCGATGCCGATGTCGAGCGTCGAGTCGACGAACTGCTTGATGTCGTCGGCGATGCGCTGATCCGGATTGTCGGCCTGATCGCCTTTCAGCCGCATGCGGTAATGCGTGCCCTGGCCGAGCCAGCGGCCGAGATAGCGCTGGGTGAGCCAGTTGCGCCATCGGATCTGCAGCCATTGCTGTAGATAGAGC
>JBAUOI010000131.1:0-3429 GCA_049579665.1 Methyloceanibacter sp. | reverse complement strand
AGATAGCCGCATCTGATGATCTCGCGCCGGACCCGCTCGAGGATGCCCAGCGCCACATCCGCCTGGCCCGCGCCGACCAGCACCACGCCTTGAGCGCTGTCAGCCATCAGCTTCTCGAATTTCCCATGCGAGGCGCTCAACGCAAGCTCGCTGTCGATGAGCGCCTTATCGTGGTCTTGCGCAAACGTGGCGACCCAGGCCGAGCACACCCAGCCGAGCGATTGCGCCGGCGGATAGCCCGCGCGCTTGCCGAGATCGATCAGCTTCGCCGCCCACTCCCCTGCTGTGCCGAGATGGCCGCGCTGTAGCGGATCGAAGCTAAGCAGAAGATAGGTCAGGGTCTCGAGATACGGATCCTGCAAACGCTCGGCCGCTTGCAGCACTCTCTCGCCCATCCTGGCGATGGCGTTGAGCGGGCGCCCTTCGGGCGTGACCATGTACAGCCACATCTGGTCCCACATCGCGTACGCGATGCATTCCTCGTCGCGCAGCGCCTCGCCGATCCCCCTAGCGCGATCGAGCACACGCTCGGCCTCGTCGAAGCGCGCGGCATTGAGATAGGCGTCGCCGAGCCAGGAGAGGACGCGTGACAGCTCGCGCGTATCGCCCGCCGCTTCCAGCCGCGCGCGATATTTGTCGGCAATGTTGAGCATGCCGACGAAATCCGCCTCCCAGCAGCAGACCAGCAGCCGGTCGACCACGATCTCGGCCAGGAGCGTGTCGTCGGCGCAAGCGGACTGCGCCTCGATCCGCGCCAGCGCCTGATCGAGATAGGCTTGCGCCTCTGCGAGCGAGAACACGCGCAGGCTCTTCTTCGCCGCGAGCGACAGATAGAGCACCGCCTTGTCCGAGCGATGCGTGCGCGCGTAGTGGTGCGCCAGCACGTCGGCCACCTCGGCGGCCTTGTCGCCATAGCTCGCTTCGAGCGCCTCGGCCGCCTTCTGATGCAGCGTCGCGCGCTGCGGCGTGAGCAGCGAACCGTACAGCGCGTCCTGCACCAGCGCATGCTTGAAGGCGTAGTCGGTCGGCAACTCGCCGCGCTCGCGGTCGACGCGGAAGATCAGGCCATGCTGCTCGAGCTGCGGCAGCAGCATCACCGCATTGCCGTTCAGCTCCGACACGCGCTGGGCCAGACTCATGGGGAATTGACGCCCCAGCACGGAGGCAGCCTGGAGAAACCAGATGGTCTCGCGACCGAGACGATGCACGCGGTCCATGATCAGATTTTCCAGGCTGGTCGGAATGTCCTCGATATCCGACTGGCCGCCGAACGAAGCGTCGCCGCTCTGCTCGGCGCGGGCGCCTTTATGCGAGAGATAGCTGGCGAACTCCTCGGCAAACAGCGGATTGCCTTCCGACTTGGTGACGCCGAGCCTGACCATCTCCTCGGGCAGCGCCCTGCCCTCAAGCCGCTCCCTGATGATCTCGGTGGCGATCACATTGGTGAGCGCGCTCAAGCGGAGATCGGCGGAGGAGCCGTGTATCGTCCAGATCGGCTCGAATTGCGGGCGGAAGCTGCAAATCAGCAGCAGCGGCTCGTTGCTGGCGGTCCGCACCACTTCGTCGAGCACGCCTTGCGAGGCCGTGTCGATCCAGTGCAAATCCTCGACCACCAGCACCACCGGCGGGCCGAGACTTGAAAGCCGCAGAATGAACTTGCGCAGCGCCTCGCGCGTACGCACGCCGACCAGCTCCGACGCCGGCATGGCGGCGAGCGCCGCGTTGGCCGACGAGCTTCCGGTCACGAGATTGAGCAGATAAGGCAGGCTCGACTCACGCTCGATCTTGAGGCGGTCCAGCCCCTGGCTCAATTTCGCTTCTACCAAGTCGCGCGGCGCGCCTTCCTCGGGAATGCCGAACCAGCGCCGCATGACCTCGATCAAGGGCATGAACGGGATCGCGGCGCCTTCGGGGCGGCAGATCGCTTCCAGCAGGAGCACCTGCTGCTCGCGTAGCGTCTCGGTAAACTCGAAGATCAGCCGCGACTTGCCGAGCCCGGCATCGCCGATCACGTTCACCGGGCGGAAGCGGCCCGCCTTCACCACGTTCCAATGCTCGTGCAGCAGGGCCAGCTCGACATCGCGCCCGCGCAACTGGGTGAGCCCATGCCGGCGCTTGGCGCCGAAGCGGGTGAGCCCGGAGCGGACCGCATCGAGCCGGTAGATTTCGGTCGGCTGCGCCTTGCCCTTGAACTGCCGCTCGCCGAGCGGCGTGGCATCGACGAAGCCCTCCACCACGTCGAGCGTCGCCCTGGTGATGCATACCGAGCCCGGATGGGCCGCGGCCTGGAGACGCGAGGCGACATTCACTGTGTCGCCGAGCGCGCTATAGGACATGGTCTTGCCTTCGCCGATCTTGCCGACGACTGCGGGCCCGGTATGGATGCCGATGCGCAGCAGCGGCTTGACCCCATAGCTCGCCTGGAACTCGTCTTGCAGGCGATCCATGCGCTCCTGAATGTCGAGCGCGGTGCGGCAGGCTCTGAGCGCGGCATCCTCCATGGCGACCGGCGCGCCGAACACCGCCATGAGTCCGTCGCCGGCGAAATCCTGCACCACCCCGCCATTCGACTGGATGGATTGACCCTGCTCGCTGGCGATACGCCTTGTCAGCGCAAACACGGATTCCTCGCCGAGGCTTTCGCCCATGACGGTGAAGTCCACCAGATCGGTGAACATGACGGTCAAGTGGCGACGCTCGCCGTCGAGCTGCGGGCTCGCGCGGGACTCCCGTGCCATCGCCGATATCCTCCCGAAGGTCGGCTGTGTGGATTTTCGTGCGGCGCCCGCCCGTCCAAGCAGGGGATGCCTTGGGCTTATAGTTTATCAGGTTTGCGGGGAGTCCACCCCGGGCAAACGCGGGCAGACCGTACGGGCCACACATTAAGATGAGGCCCAATGAGGGCCAGCTTCAAAGCGGCAAGAAACGGCTCCCGCTTCAAAATGCATCGAGGCCTGAAGGACCCCCCGGACCCTCAGGCCTCCTTGCACAACCGACGCCGAATACGCTCAGGCGGCGGCGCTGATCTTGCCGATCGAGACGGACGCGATCGTCTTCAGGATCTGCGAGGCAATCTGGTAGGGATCGCCCTGCGAGTTGGGACGGCGATCTTCGAGATAGCCCCGGTAGTCGTTCCTTACGAAACTGTGCGGCACACGGATCGATGCGCCCCGGTCGGCGACGCCATAACTGAACTGGTGGATCGCGGCGGTCTCGTGCTTGCCGGTCAGGCGTAGGTGGTTGTCGGGCCCATAGACCGCGATGTGATCTTCGCGGTTCTGCTCGAACGCCGACATCAGCGCCTCGAAATAGTCCTTGCCGCCGACTTCACGCAGATAGGAGGTGGAGAAGTTGGCGTGCATGCCCGAGCCGTTCCAGTCGGTATCGCCGAGCGGCTTGCAGTGATACTCGACATCGACGCCGTATTTC
>JBAUOI010000130.1:0-2242 GCA_049579665.1 Methyloceanibacter sp. | reverse complement strand
GGCAATTTGCTTGTTCAGTCGTCCAGCGGCTACCCGGAAGAGCACTTCGCGCTCACGGGGGCTAAGCGATCGAGAACGTTCTCGTAATGCGGATAGAGCCTCTTCTTGCGCACGCCGCATCCGATCTCTTGCAAGAGCCGCAAAGGTGGCGTCCAACAGATCTTGCTCATTGACTGGTTTGGTCAGGAAATCGACTGCGCCTGCCTTCATCGCTTGAACCGCTGTAGCAATGCTTCCGTGCTCGGTGATGAAGATGAGCGGCACCTGAAGGCCAGCTCTGGCCAACTCTTCTTGTACTTTGAGGCCACTTATCGTGGGCAACCTGACATCGAGCACCAAGCAGCTCGTAGCGTCAGGAATGCGATCTTCCAGGAAGGCACTCCCCGATGGGTAGAGCTTGACGTTTAGTCCGACGGATTCGAAGAGCTCCTTTAGGGCCGCCCGGACTGAGGCGTCATCGTCAATCACGACGACGACTCCCTCTCTGGATACGTCAGTTTCTCCAGGAACAGCGCCAGGGGTGTGCATCAGCATTGTCCATCCGATGCCACCGCTGGATTGGTACAACACTCGTCTTCTGGTATCAGGTTCCTAACGAGGTCAGGTCCAGGGTGCTCAGTGCCAACCAGTCCGTAATAGGCCCGCAGCGCCGACACCTTCACCTGTTCAACACCGAAATAGCTCGCGATCCGGTCGTCCGATATGCCGAGATCGATCAGGCTAGCCAGTTCGCCAGAACTGACGGGCCATGGGCTGTAGTCATCACTAGGTGACTTACTGAACGTATTAGCGTAGTGGGGCTTGTCCGAACGGCTCTTGGTCATCTCATTCACATCCGGCCCTCGTATTGTTGTGAAGTGGCCTGTTTCTAGGCCAATCGGTTGCGGGTACGAATGATCGAGCATCCACAATGCTTGACAAAGGGTCCGAAGCCCTTACGTGTCTTGAGAGGGCGTCCGGATCCCATGCTCAAGCGTCTGGCGGGCCCCCAATGCCTGATGCACTATCTAACGTATTGAGAACGGTAAGACTGACCGGCGCCGCGTTCTTTGAAGTAGTTGCCAAGGCACCGTGGGTCGCCGAGCAGCCTGGGCCGGAGATGATTCTGCCGAAGATCCTCCCGGGTGCCGAGCATCTGATCGCTTATCATGTGGTCACTGAAGGCCGGTGCTTCGCTTATACCATCGGCGGGGAGCCGATCGCGGTCGAAGCAGGCGAAGTCATCGTCTTCACCAAAGGGGATCCGCATGTCATGTCGAGCGGGCCGGGCATGCGCGGTGATCCATTCGCTCCGAGCGTGATTGACGCTGCCACCAGCAGCCAATTGCCGTTCCTCATCAATTTCGGCAGTACCGGTCCGGCGACCAAGCTTGTCTGCGGCTTCCTCGCCTGCGACGCCCAACCTTTCAATCCGCTTCTCGAAAATCTGCCTCCAGTGATCAAGGCCGGAGACCCACAGAACAGGGATACAGGCTGGCTCGGCCAGTTCATTCGCTTTGTGATGATGGAATCGGCAGAGAAGCGTGTCGGCGGTGAAAGCGTCCTCGCCAGACTGAGCGAGTTAATGTTTATAGAGGTCGTGCGGCGGTATCTGGAGGCCCTGCCGCCGGAACAGGCCGGGTGGCTGGCAGGTCTGCGCGATCCCTTCATTAGCAAGGCTTTGTCTTTGATGCACGGAAGGCCCGCGCAAAACTGGACCATAGAGGAATTGGCGAAGCAGGTCGGCCTGTCGCGCTCGCTCCTTGCCGAACGCTTCACAAATCTAGTCGGCATTCCACCTATGCAGTACCTCACCAAATGGCGGATGCAGATCGCGTCGGATCTTCTGACTAGCGGCGGCGCCACTGTAGCGACCGTCGCCGCCGAAATCGGATACGCATCCGAGGCGGCTTTTAGCCGCGCTTTCAAGAAGATGGTGGGGGTGTCACCCTCGGCCTGGCGTCGCCGCCGTGAAGGGGTCGCACCCAATGTTGCGGACCCCTCGATCACCCTCCGCGAACCCCTGGAAGTCGAAAACTTTGAACAACCACGCCTCGGGGCCGCCTCACGCCGACGGTGATTGACGGCCAACAGCTCTTATTCCCAACGCGCGCCCGGAGAGCTGATTTGTGTCTCAGTGTTATTGTTGAGTGTCGCTGGCCGAATGTCCGCTTTGGGTCATAAGCCGACATTCAGTCGATCGGGTCAAATGTCCGCTAAGTGCCATTAGCAGACTTTCAAACAGCCACTAGGATCTGACTTC
>JBAUOI010000129.1:0-4231 GCA_049579665.1 Methyloceanibacter sp. | reverse complement strand
GCTCGTCGGCGCAGGCGAGATGGCTCATCACCAGGGAGAGGCTCATGGCTTGCCAAAGCTCGCGCACGCCAGCCACCCGGTCCACGTCTTCCGCCGACAGGCCAAGCCGGTTCATGCCGCTGTCGATATGCACGGCGCAAGCGAGCTTCTCGCCGCGCGCGGCGCAGAAGGAGGCCCACTCGGCGATCTCGTCGGCGCTGTTCAGCACGGGGCGAAGGTCGTAGGCGCGGTAGGTCTCGGCCGTAGCCGGCATCAGTCCGGCAAAGACATAGATGACGGGGTCGGGGAGAAGCGCGCGCAAGGCGCGGGCCTCGCCGAGCGTCGCCACGAAGAAGGTCTTGCAGCCCGCGCGCGCCAGCGCCGGCGCGGCAAGCGCCATGCCGAGGCCGTAGGCATCGGCCTTGACCACCGCGGCGCATTCGGCAGGGGAGGCGAGATCGCGCAAGCGCCGGTAATTGGCGATGAGCGCGTCGAGATCGATGGTGAGGATGGCGGTATCGCTCGCCCCGTCTTCGCGCTCGCTCGAGGCGGTCTCGGGCCGGCGGTTCAATCCCGCCGCGCCGGCAGGCGCTCTTCCGAGGCGAGATTGCTGAACCTGGTGAATTCCGGAGTGAATTGCAGCGTCACCGTGCCGGTCGGGCCGTGCCGCTGCTTGCCGATGATCACGTCGGCCTTCCCCGTCACCATCTCCATGTCGACTTGCCACTGCTTGTGCTCTTCGGTGTTCTCGCGGGGTTGGCTACGCTCCAGATAATATTCCTCGCGGAACACGAACAACACCACATCGGCGTCCTGCTCGATCGAGCCGGATTCGCGCAAATCGGCGAGTTGCGGCCGTTTGTCCTCTCTCTGCTCGACCTGGCGGGAGAGCTGGGAGAGCGCGAGGACGGGCACATGCAGCTCCTTGGCAAGCGCTTTCAGCCCCGTGGTGATCTCGGAGACCTCCTGCACCCGGCCCTCGGCCGCGCGTTTGGAGGAGCCGGAGAGGAGCTGGAGATAGTCGACGACGATGAAGCCGAGGCCCCTCTGGCGCTTCAGCCGCCGCGCGCGCGCCGCAAGCTGGGCGACGGAGATGCCTCCGGTCTGGTCGATATAGAGCGGCAGGTGCTGGAGTTCCTGGGAGACCTCGACGATGCGGTCGAATTCGTCGGCGTCGATGCGTCCCCGGCGGATGCGTTCCGACGGAATATAGGCCTGCTCGGAGATGATGCGGGTGGCGAGCTGCTCGGCCGACATTTCGAGCGAGAAGAACCCGACCACGGCGCCGTCAAGCACGCTCTCGGCGTCGCCGCCGGGCCGATAGGTCTTGGCCACGTGATAAGCGATGTTGGTGGCGAGCGCCGTTTTTCCCATGGCGGGACGGCCGGCGATGATGATGAGGTCGGACGGCTGCAAACCGCCCATGCGGTGATCGAGATCGGTGAAGCCGGTGGCGAGACCCGACAACCCGCCGTCGCGGCGATAGGCGTTGGCGGCCATGTCGATGGCGTCGGTCAGCGCCGTGGAGAATGGTTCGAAGCCCGTGCCGTATTTGCCGGTCTCGGCAAGCTCGTAAAGCTGCTGCTCAGCGCCCTCGATCTGGATGGAGGGCGGGGCATCGATCGGCGAATCGTAGGCCGTGTTGACCATCACTTCGCCGATCTGAATGAGCTGGCGGCGGATGGCGAGGTCGTAGACGGTGCGGCCGTAATCCTCGGCATTGATGATGGTGGTGGCATTCGCCGCCAGCCGGCCGAGATATTGCGGGACGGGAAGCTCGCCCACCGGCGGATCGGCCTGGAAGAAGGTCTTGAGCGTGATCGGGGTCGCGCGCTTGCCGCTCAGGATCAGCTTCGACGCCGCTTCATAGATGCGTGCGTGCAGCGCGTCATAGAAATGTCCCGGCTTGAGGAAGGTCGAGACGCGGTCGATCGCCTCGTTATTGACGAGGATCGCGCCGAGCAGGGCCTGCTCGGCCTCGAGATTATGCGGCGCCTCACGAAAGGCCGGGGTTTCCGGCGCAAGCGGGCGAATCAAGGCGTTGCTCATGCGCCAACACTACTCCAAACCAGACTCCGGGCTAGCCATCGGGTCTGTGGACAACGTGGAGATCGCGCGCTCGCCCACAAGGAGCGAAGCGCGTGCGTGTCGGCTAAGCGCTCGCTGCGTCCTCGGCTTCTTCTTCGCCGGCGATCTCAGCAGGCGCGCCTTCCTCGAACAGCGCTTCTGCCGCGACCCGTGCGGCCTCGGCATCCTCCTCGGCCTCGGTCAGGGCCCTCGTCACGTCCTCGCCACGCGCCTGACGCGCCGCCTCGTCGGGAGAGCGGGCCACAGTGGCGGCGATATGCGGCTGGACCTCGGCGTGCAGCGCGACGCGAATGTCGTGCACGCCGAGCGTCTTGATCGGACGATCGAGCATCACCTGGCGGCGCTCGATCGAGAAGCCGCCTTCGGTGACGGCCGTGGCGATGTCGCGGGTGGAAACCGAGCCGTAGAGCTGGCCGCTCTCGCCAGCCTGGCGGATGATGATGAAACTCTGCCCGTCAAGCTTGGCCGAGATGGCTTGGGCCTCCGACTTAAGCTCGAGATCGCGCGCCTCGAGCTGCGCCTTGTCGCGCTCGAAGCGCTTGCGATTGGCTTCGGTGGCGCGCAGGGCCTTGCCTTGCGGGAGGAGATAATTGCGGGCGAAGCCGTCCTTGACGTTGACCACATCGCCCATTTGTCCCAGGCGCCCGATGCGCTCGAGCAGAATCACTTGCATGTTCGACACTCCTATCCTTGTCACACTTTTCCGTCGTTCTTGGGGGGCTGGCGGCCGGGACCGGCGCGCCCGCGCAAATTGAGGAGAGGCTCGGCGAGGCCGGCGATGGCGACGATGACGGCCACCCAGCCCAAGAGCAAAATGCCGATATAGACGGTGGCCAGCAGCAGCGAGCGGAAGGGCACGCCGCGGCTATAGACGTGGATTACCGAGAGCCCCTGCAGCACGTAAGCGAAGAGCAGCGCTCCGGCGAGACCGGTTGCGAGCAGTCCCGGTAGTCCGGGCAGGAAAGACGCCGCAAGCGCGCCGGCGAATACGAGCAGCAAGGCATTGGGAAGCTCGAGCGCGTGCAGATTGGGCCAGGGCCTGAGCGCGCGCCCCGAGGCATCGACGATCAATCCGGCCATCCAGAGATTGAACAGCGTGATGGTGAGCCAGATGACGGCGAAGGCGGCGGGCAGCGCCCGGGCGATCATCCCCGAGAGGTTGGCGATATTCTCCTCGGTGAACAGCGTTCCGTCGCGATCGAGCTCCCTGAGCGCGCTGTGATTGAGGATCTCGCGGATTGACTCGCGATAGCTCTCCTGGTCGTAACCCAGGATCAGCACCAGCAGCCCGGCGAGGACGCCGGCGATCAGCGCCGCCCAGCCGACGAGGCGGCCGGGCGGATACCATTCGAGCGCGCCGATGACCTGCCCCTGCGGCGTGGCGACCGGGCGCGACAGGAGCGCGAGATGGATGAGAAGCGCAGTCGGCGCCGCTATGGAGATGGCAAAGATCGCCGCCGTGGCCGGCCCGAGGCTCGCGGCAATCACGACCGTGCCGGTCAGGGCGGAGATGAGTGACGCTGTTCCGCCCCAGCCGAGTCCCGCGAGGCAGATCGGCAAGGGCGCGAGATAGAACAGCACACCGGCGAGCGCCGTCGCGGTGGCGGCAGAGGCAAACAAGGCGGCCGAAATGAGGCCCGCGCCCGCGCCGATGATGAAGGGCATTGGCATTTGTCGCTGTCCCGCCTCCTTGAAAGAGCGGTTAGGGGAGGGAGGGCCCGCCCCAACTTTGCTAAAGCCAAAAGCTCAAGCGATCAGGCCTGAACCTCCTACTGGATCAGGTAAGGCAGAAGGCCGAGAAACCGTGCGCGCTTGATGGCCCGGGCGAGCTCACGCTGCTTCTTGGCGGACACCGCCGTGATCCGGCTCGGCACCATCTTGCCGCGCTCGGACACATAGCGCTGTAACAGCTTCACGTCCTTGTAGTCGATCTTCGGCGCCTTATCGCCGGAGAAGGGACAGGTCTTGCGCCGGCGATAGAAGGGGCGGCGCGCCTGGGTTTGCGTCATACTCATCAGGAAGCCTCCTCGCTGCCACTGGCGTCGTCGCCCTCAACCTCGACCGGCGGGCGCGCTTCGCGCGGAGTAAAATCGCGGTCGCGGTCGCGGTATTCGCGCCTGCCGCCGCCGCCGCGGCCGAAGCCGCGATCGCCACGGTCACGGTC
>JBAUOI010000128.1:0-2030 GCA_049579665.1 Methyloceanibacter sp. | reverse complement strand
GGCCAGACGATACTGCCCTAGGGTTTCATTGGCACGCTCGACTGGGAACCCAATGCTGCTGTCGCAGCGCAGAGTCTCCTTGTGGCACTTAGCGGACATACGTGCACCTCGCTTCCCTGTCCGATGTTCACCCGGAATCGGACATCTCGATCTGGCCGACCGAAAGCTCGCGTTAAGCCTCATCACCATCACACCATGTCACCATTACCCGCTTGAGTAACCGTTGGTGTGTTGGTTTGATGGGGCAGGCCGGGTGCCGGACCGAATTTTCGACCCTGCATGACGAACGGGTCCCTGGAGGAAAGGCGCCGGTGGGGTGGGCGGCCTGTCCATATACCCCGGGGGGTCGGTTGCCGCAAAGATTTGCGGCTGCGGCACAAGTCCCTTGAGACGTCGCTTCCATATTGCTTCCAACGAGGGGGTCGGTGGAAGCAAGGCCGCGCGCACTCAGCAATATACGATCTGAATCAACGGATGGTGGTGCGCCCGGCACGGCTCGAACGTGCAACCCCCAGATTCGAAGTCTGGTGCTCTATCCGTTGAGCTACGGGCGCTTGGCTGAATCGCATGCGAAGCAGCGGATGGCCCGAATATCACTCGCTTGCCCGCGCATCTCAAGCCAAAGCGCCGCGCATCCAAGCCGTTTCGGAAAAGCTGCTTTACGTCATTCAAGAGCTTGATAGATTAGTCGCATAGGACCAACGCACCGGACGCCCGGCAAGCAGATGAAGCGTCGGCGGTTCCGGGGGTTAGAGGTTTAACACTGTGAATGGGCCGAGCGGCGATGCGCGCTCGGCTGCCGTGGTTTCGCTAGACCGCAAGGCCAAGCGAAACGAGACCGGCGACTGCGGGGGAGGTGGCCCAGCGCAAGTCGCAGCCCGGGCGCGTTCAAACGCGCCGGCCCATGGCCTCCCGGCGGCAGCCGCGAGCAAGGAAGACGCGGGCGCGTCAGCCCGGGCGCAGGCGCCGTCTATTTATGGCGCCCTCGACCTCGGCACCAATAATTGCCGCCTGCTGATCGCCAAGCCCTCGCGACGCGGCTTTCTCGTCATCGACGCGTTCTCCCGTATCATCCGTCTCGGCGAAGGCGTGCTGAACTCGGGGGAGCTGTCGCAAGCGGCGATGAACCGCACGCTGGACGCGCTCAAGGTCTGCGCCGAAAAAATGAGGCGGCGCGCGGTGACGCGCTCGCGGCTGATCGCGACGGAAGCCTGCCGCATCGCCGCCAATAGCGGCGAGTTCATCGACGCGGTGACGCGCCAGACCGGACTCGAGATCGAGATCGTGACGCAGGAGACCGAAGCCAAGCTCGCGGTGTCGGGCTGCGCCTCGCTGATCGACCGTAATTGCGACTGGGCGCTGGTGTTCGACATCGGCGGCGGCAGCTCGGAGCTGATCTGGCTCGACCTGGCGCGCTTGGGACGCCCCTGGCGCCGCACGCTGCATGACCGGATCGATGTGCAGGCGTGCATCTCCGCCTGGACCTCGTTGCCGATCGGCGTGGTCAATCTCGCCGAACGGCATGGCGGCCGCGAGGTCACGCCGGAAAGCTACGAGGCCATGGTGGCCGACGTGATGGCCGCCGTCGCGCCGTTCGAGACGCAGTACCGCTTCGGCGAGAGGATCGCGGGCAAGCGCGCGCATTTCCTCGGCACCTCCGGCACGGTGACGACTATCTCCGTAATTCACCTCAAGCTTCCGGTCTACGAGCGCTCGCGCGTCGATGGCTGCTGGCTGTCGGCGCGCGACGTACGCAGCGTGTCCGGCGAGCTGATCGCCATGTCTTATGCGGAGCGCGTGGCGCAACCCTGCATTGGGCAGGAGCGCGCCGACCTCGTGCTGGCGGGCTGCGCCATTCTCGAAGCGCTGCTCAGGATCTGGCCGTGCCAGCGCTTGCGCGTGGCCGACCGCGGCTTGCGCGAAGGCATTCTCGCCACGCTGATGGCCGAGGACGGTCACGAGAAGCGCGGCCAGCGGCCGGGGAACGGCAAGCGCTAAGTGGCACCTTAGATTTGCGAGGCCGGGGCGGG
>JBAUOI010000127.1:0-1578 GCA_049579665.1 Methyloceanibacter sp. | reverse complement strand
GGCAGCACGTGTTCGAGAATCTGCACAATCTCGTGGTGAAGGAGGTGCAGGGTTCCGGCGGCTACGGCATGCTGATCGGTCCTGCATCGACGGCGGAGGAGCGCGAGACCTATAAGCGCCGCGTCATGCGCAACCCCGACAATTACATCGCCCAGCCGACGCTGGCGCTGTCGACCGCGCCGACGCTGGTCGAGGGCGAGATCGTGCCGCGGCATGTCGATCTCAGGCCCTTCGTGCTGTCCGGCAAGGAAACCAGCGTGATTTCCGGCGGCCTCACGCGCGTCGCGTTGCGCAAGGGCTCGCTCGTGGTCAATTCGAGCCAGGGAGGCGGCACCAAGGACACCTGGGTGCTGGAGCGCTAAGCATGATCCGGAAAAGTGGGAACCGGTTTTCCGATAGGATCATGCGGAGCAGAAAGTCATGCTGAGCCGCACCGCCGAAAATCTGTTCTGGATGGCGCGCGACATGGAGCGGGCCGAGAACACCGCGCGCATGCTCGATGTCAGCTTCCGCATGGCGCTACTCCCATCGACCATCAACAAGCAGGCGCTGCATTTCGAGCCGATCCTCGCCATCGCGCCGGGCGACGGCCGCTTCCACGAGCTTTACAGCGAGCTCACGCATGAGACGATCGTGCGCTACGTGGCGCTGGAGCCGGCCAATCCCGCCTCGATCTGGTCGCTGATCAAGCTCGCGCGCGAGAACGCCCGCGCCCAGCGCTCGGCCATTTCCAGCGAGGCCTGGGAGAGTCTCAATTCGACTTGGCTGCAAGTGCAGAATCTCGACTTCGCCGGGCTGACGCGCTGGGGGTATCGCGATTTCTTCGACTGGGTGAAGGAGCGATCGCATCTGTTCCGCGGCGTGGTGTTCGGCACCATGCTGCATGACGACGCCTTCCGCTTCATCCGGCTCGGCACCTTCATCGAGCGCGCCGACAACACCGCGCGCATCCTCGACGTCAAATATCACGTTCTGTTGCCGGAGACCGAGCAGGTCGGCGGCTACGTCGATTACTACCAATGGGGCGCCCTGCTGCGGTCGGTCGGCGCCTTCCGCGCCTATCGCCGTGTCTATCACGACACGGTCTATCCGTGGCGCATCGCCGAATTGCTCATCCTGCGCGCCGACATGCCGCGCTCGCTGCATCATTGCTACGAGGTGGTGATCGGCACGCTGGACGAGCTTGCCGGCAAGAAGCAGCTCGAATGCCGGCGGCTCGCCGGCCAGATCTATGCGCGGCTGCGCTATGGCCGCATCGACAAGATCTTCCAGTCCGGCCTGCACGAATTCCTGATCGACTTCATCGCTTCGAACAGCGCACTCGGAGTCCAACTCCAGGACGATTTTCTGATGACGCCGACCATCATCGCGGGGGCGGCGTGAAGACCATGCTGATCCGCGTCGAGCATGCGACCTGCTACGCTTATTCCGAGCCGCTGGTGTCGAGTACGCAATATTTGCGCATGACCCCGCTCTCGGGCCGCACGCAAGCCGTGGAGAGTTGGAAGCTCACTTGCCCCGGCGCCACCACCACGCCGTGGCAGGACCAATACGGCAATCTTTGCCACACCCTCACCG
>JBAUOI010000126.1:0-2894 GCA_049579665.1 Methyloceanibacter sp. | reverse complement strand
GGCCGGGCGTGGCGTATAGTCCGGCGGCGGCAGGGTTGCGCGGGTGAGGCGCCCCTGCGCGCCCTCGCCCTGGCTATACACCGACTCCTCCGGAAGCATCGGCGGCAGCGACGAGGTCGAGGCGAGATCGGCGTTGCCGCCTTCCGCAGGAGTGTCGTTGCTGGTGAGATTGAAGGCGGGAAAATCGAAGCGGGAGACGCCGGAGCTGCAGCCCGCCAGCGCCAAGCCGAGGCAGGCGGCCGCCATTACTCCAAAGGCGCCGCGGCCATAGCCAGACAGATACGCAGCCTGCCGCATCCCTCACTCCGCCCCTCGCCACATGTCCAGAGAAGTAAAGCGCGGATGCGGTTAAAAGGCTGTTAACCGTTGGGATCGCGGGTAAAGATTCGGCGCACGCTGATTTTAGGCCGGTCAGGCCTTCGACCCCCGCGCGGATTTCGGCACGCGCGCGCCGACGCCAGCACGCCCATGCACCAGCGGCACGAAACGCACCGGCAGCAGCTCCGTCTCGCGCAGCCCCGCATCCGTCTTGTCGATGGCGACCAGCATCTGCGTGTCGCGCGTCTCGCCCAGCGGGATGAGCATGCGGCCGCCGATCTTGAGCTGCTCGATCAGCGCCAGCGGCGGCTCGGTTGCGGCCGCCGTGACGATGATGCGGTCGAACGGCGCTTGCGGCGGCCAGCCGAGCCAGCCGTCGCCGATGATGGTTGTGACATTGGTGATGCCGAGCCGCGCGAATCGTCGCTCGGCCGCCTTCTGCAATTCGCGCCAGCGCTCGACGGTGTAGACCCGGCGGCAAAGATAGGACAGCACCGCCGCCTGATAGCCGGAGCCTGTGCCGATCTCGAGGATCTTGTGTCGCTCGTCGAGCTCGAGCCGCTCGGTCATGAAGGCGACCACGTAAGGCTGCGAGATAGTCTGGCCGCAATCGATCGGGAGCGCGATGTCCTGGTAGGCGTGGTCGGCGAACGCCTCGTCGACGAACAGCTCGCGCGGCACGCGTTCGATCGCCCGCAGCACCGCGTTGTCGCGGATGCCGCGGCGCCTGAGCTGCATGATCAGCCCGATCTGGTCTTGGGCGGATGCCATGGCCGAATCCACCCCCTTTCAGAGGCGGTCCGGGATTATCCGACGATTCTTGGTGACTGTCGCATCTCATCGTCATGCCCGGACTTGATCCGGGCATCCATGCCGTTCCATCCCCAGGGGAGAGGCCAGTGGAATGGATTGCCGGGTCAAGCCCGGCAATGACGGTGAGGATAGGACGGAGAAAACTTTCACTTCGGGGCGTCGATCTTGGTCAGGCCGCCCATGTAGGGTTTGAGCGCGTCGGGGATGCGGATCGACCCGTCAGCCTCCTGATAATTCTCCAAGACGGCGATCAGCGCGCGGCCGACGGCGACGCCCGAGCCGTTCAGCGTATGCACGAAGCGGGTGTCCTTGGCGCCCTTGGGCTTGTAGCGCGCATTCATGCGCCGGGCCTGGAAGTCGCCGGTATTGGAGCAGGAGCTGATCTCGCGATAGGTGTCCTGCCCCGGCAGCCAGACCTCGATGTCGTAGGTCTTGTTGGCGGCGAAGCCCATGTCGCCGGTCGAGAGCACGATGACGCGATAGGGCAGCTCGAGCCGCTTGAGCACTTCCTCGGCGGATTTGGTCATGCGCTCGTGCTCTTCCGCCGATTGCTCCGGCGTGGTGATCGAGACCAGCTCAACCTTGGAGAACTGATGCTGGCGGATCATGCCGCGCGTGTCCTTGCCGGCTGCTCCGGCTTCAGCGCGGAAGCACGGCGTCCAGGCGGTGACGCGCATCGGCAGCTTCGCCTCGTCGGTGATGTCCTCGCGCACGAGATTGGTCAACGGAACTTCGGCGGTGGGGATCAGCCAGAGTCTTTCCGTCGCTGCGATGTGCTTTGACTCTTCGGCGACTGCCTCCAAATCATCGGAGCCAAGTTGAAGGACACCCTTTTGCACCTTCTCGGGAAACTTCTCTTTTAAGAGCTCAATCACCTGCCTTGTGTGTTCAAAAGGGTCGACCGATCTCGATGTCGGAAACTGATCTTCCTTGAACTTCGGCAGTTGCGCCGTGCCGAACATGGCGTCATCGCGGACGAGCAGTGGCGGATTGATCTCGGTGTAGCCATGCTCGCTCGTGTGCAGATCGAGCATGAACTGGGCGAGCGCACGTTCGAGCCGCGCAAGCGATCCTTTCAAGACGACGAATCTGGCGCCTGAGAGTTTGGCGGCCGTCTCGAAATCCATCAGGCCGAGCGCTTCGCCAAGCTCGAAATGCTGCTTCGGCTGGAACGGGAATTTCTTCGGCGTGCCGACTTTGCGCAATTCGACATTGGCTTCGGCATCGGGACCGACCGGCACGTCGGCGGCCGGCGTATTGGGAATCGTCGCGAGCAGGTCTTGGTATTTTTTCTCGACCTCGCGCTCGTTGGCTTCTCCCTCCTGGATCGCCGTCTTGAGGCGCGCCACCTCCTCTTTCAGGGCCTCGGCCTTCGCCGCATCTTTCGCGGCCATGGCCTGGCCGATTTCCTTGGAGGCGGCATTGCGGCGCGCTTGCACCTCCTGCAATTGCTGAATCGTCCCGCGCCGTTCCTCGTCGAGGCTGAGGATTTGATTCAACGTCGCGGTCGGATCGTCGTAGCCGCGATCGGTCAGCCCTTTGAGAAAGGCGTCCGGGTTGTCGCGGATCCATTTGATGTCGCGCACTGGTTTGGTCCTCAGGCGACTCGAAGGCTCCGTATAAGGCCCTCTTCCTCTCTTGACATCGACCCCCGCGACCGCGTCCGGACGAGCGGGCACCTTGCCGCGACGCTAACGCGTCCGGGGTTTGAGGGGGTGGCGCGCCGAAAGACGCAAATCTGGTAGCTCGCGATCCTGGTGGGG
>JBAUOI010000125.1:0-7607 GCA_049579665.1 Methyloceanibacter sp. | reverse complement strand
GGCTGGAAGGCAGTCGCGCACCTGCCGTATGCAATCACACGGGCGGCCGATCGTGGGGCAAGCGCTTTTCACTCTCGCCTCAGCCTCGTCTGTCGAGACAGCAAGTATGGGGGCCATGAAGGCGAGGAGGGCGAATATGATCAGTGAAGGCATGACCAAATTCCTTGGACTCGCTCGGCAGAAAGGGGAGCCCAGGGCGATACAGATTTGCCCGAAGGCTCCCCATGCCGTTACTTGCCCAACCGGTATTGCCACGGGATCCCGCTTTCCGCGCCGACAACCAGAGCAGGAGGGTTCGGATTGCCGAAGTTATCCGGGTAAAACGGGCTGTCGGTACGAGCCAGGGCCAATCCACCGGCGGCAACGGTGCCGAAGACCAAAGCGAAAGCGGCAAGAAGCGTCTTCATGGTTTTGTCCTCACGGTTCCTGAGTCCACCACGCTGGCGGACTTACGAGAGGCACGGGCCCGCGCCATGTTTGGAGTCTAAAGCGAGCCGGCGCTCCAGGTCCCGAGAGGCCGCTGAAAGTTTCTGAACTATGCTGAAAAGGCGGGGCTAGCCCGCCTGACGCTCGGCGGCCACCGAGGGTCGCCAGCCTGCGGCTTGCAGGTCGGCCAATGCGCGCCTTGCAAGCGTAGGGGGATGGGGCGTGACGATCACGATTCCGCCAGGTCTGGCCATGCACTGCTTGAGCTGGGCCTTGGCCTCATCGAGTCGTCCGAGCCCAACCAATGCCATCGCACGATAGGTATCGGCGCCGCCGAAATTTGGCGCCTTGCGCAAACATTGCTCCGCCTCATCCAAAGCCTCCTGATAGCGCTCATTGCCCCACAGGATCATCGAGTTATACAGATCGTAATAAGGCGGAGGTAATGGATTGAGCTCCATGGCCCTCTCGGCAGCTTCCATGGCCTCGGTAAGCTCGCCTGACTCGAACAGGGCATTAGCAAGAAAGATCAACCCGTCGGCATCGCTCGGTCCCAACTCGACGGCGCGGCGGGCGAGGGCCAAGGACTGTGCCACCTCGTCCGCGTAGATGAGCGCTTGGCTTAGCCCTTGGTATGGCGCCGGGAGGCTGGGGTCGAGCTCGATGGCGCGATGGAACTGGGCAAGCACGTCGCCCAATTGCGAAAAGTGCCACTCGCCAGTATTGAAGCAGCATGTCGATCAAATTTGTCCAGGCGAGATACGCCCAGGCGGGCGCGTAATTCGGGTCACGGCGGATCGCCTCCTCAAGGTCGGCCCGCGCAGCCCGGGTCGCCTCGGGACTGAATTGGTGCTTGCGGGCGATGCCGCGCAAGGTCAGCTCATAGACGTCGAGATCGCGCGGACCGGCGCCAAGAATCGCATGCTTCTCCACTTCCCGCATGCCCGAATGCAAGCTTCCCGCGATCGTGCTTGCTATCTCTCGCTGCACCTGCGGAACATTCGCCGCGACAGCAGAGAAGCGGTCTCCCCACGCGATGGTGCCCTCCAGCGCGTCGACGAGCTGCACATCGACCATGAGCGTGTCGTCAGAGCGCTGGATTGTTCCCTCCACCAAATATCGCGCGCGCAAATGCTCGCCGATCTCCTGCGCCGTCAGATTCTGGTTGGCCAAGGCGAATGACGAATCCCGCGCAAGCAGGCGCAGGTCTTTGTTGCGCGCGAGCTCGTTTATGATCTCGCTAGCGATGCCAATCCCTAGGGCATCTTCGCCACCGATCGACATGAACGGCATGACTGCCAAAGATGGCAGGTCCGGCACGCGGCCGGCGATCTGGGCGCGACTCTGCGAGGGCACCAGAATGTAACCTTTGCGCGGGACGGTGCGCAGCACGCGCCGCTCGTCGTCGCCAACGGCTCTGCGAATATCGGCGATGCATTGGGTGAGAGAATCTTCGGTCACAGCCACATCGTCCCAAACCTTGGTGATGATCTCGTCCTTGGTGACGAGGCGTCCGGCGTTCTCGGCAAGCAGACGGAGCACCGCATAGGAGCGCGGCCGCAAATCAACATGCTCGCCCGAGTTGCTGCGCAATTCGTCAGCGACAAGATCGATAATATGAAGCGGCAATCTGACCTGCCGCTGAGGCCTTGAAGGGGCGCCGGTCATCATCGCGCCTCGCATCTGAAGGTTGGGCCCATTGTGGTCCTTTTTTGCAACGGTTCAAAGACCTTCCTTACAATTCAAGGAGCGTCAGGTGACGGGGGTCCTTTCCTGCCTTAAGACCCCTTCACCATGAGCACCGAGCAGGACGCCGAAATCGCCGCGCCCAAGCTGTTTCTGCCGACCCGGCGGGCGGCGGCGTTGCTCGCCGCGCTCGGCGTGGTTGCGCTCAGCACGGCGCTCTATCTCCGCTATGCGATCGTTCAGAACTCGACGATCGGAGTCGCCTGTGAGGCGGGCGAGGTGAGCCTCCTCTGCAAGCTGCGCCTCGCGGTCATCTTGATGTTCGTGCAGGACTGCTTCAGCTGGGTGGCGATGATCGCCGCGGGCGTCCAGCTGTGGCGGCCGAACATCGTGGCCTTCGGCACAGGACTCATCTTCGCGCTGATGGGGCTCGTACTTTACAATACGCGCGCCTCGGCGCTGGCGATCGCGCTGCTTGTGCTCAGCCTGGCTCGGCCTTCGCCCGCAGCGCGGTAAGCGCGAGCAGCAAGAGCAGCGCCGCGAGAAGAAGCGCCTGCCAGTTGGCGATGCCCTCATTGACGATCACGAACAGCGCCGAGCCTGCCAGCACCGTCGCCGCCGCGATCTCGGCGGCGCCGGGCTTGATCGGCGCGCGCGCGGTGGTAAAGGCGAGAACCGCGAGCGCAACAATGGGGCTTGCAAGTGCGGCGAAGAGGAAGTCCTTGTAGCGCGGGTCTAATACCAGCCCGAGCGCCACATGGATGGCGGCGACCACCGTCGCGGCGAGAAGCGCCGCCAACACCACGGCGACAATGTTGCTCCGACGCCAATAAGAAGAATCGAGCGCCTGCGCAAAGCCGGCGAGACGATTCCCCCGCGCCAGCGCATAGGCGCTGGCCATGGGCACCACCAAACCGAGAATAACGATCCCTACCGCCCGCAAACGGTCGCTTGCGACCTCGCCTTCCATGGGCAGATTGGTGACGGCCAGGCCGAAGCCGAGACCCGCGCCAAGCGCGATGGCTGAAGCGGCCGCATCGCCGCGCCACGACCGCCCGCCCGCCCGGGTGTCGCGCGAGCCGAGCCAGAAGGCGACGAACACCAGAAAGGCGGCGGCGATGCCGAGCCCCGCTTTGAGTTGCCAATCCGGGTGGTTCGACACGGTCTCGCCGAAATGGAATTTCGGCTGCCGTCGCGCATCGTCGTAAACGCCCCAATAGCCGCCTACAGTCCCTTCCATCAGGCGCTTCCAAGGCTGGTCGAAGGCCTCGATCAAGTTCAGCTTCCACCCATCCTGCTTGGCCGCCGCCACGACGCCGCTCAGGAAGCGCGCCTGATTGACCGGCGAGGGGAGCGCCCCTTCGCGCATCCGTCCGGCGCTCGGCCAGCCAACTTCGCCGATCCAGATCTCCTTGGCGGGGAAGGCCGCTTGCACTCTGTCCCGAACCTCCCGCACATGGGCGACGGCGTCGTCGACGCTCACCGGATCGTCCTCCCAATAGGGGAGGATGTGGATGGTGATGAAGTCTGCCGCCGAGGCGAGCTCCTGCGATTTGAGCCAAAATTCCCAGACATCGGCATAGGTCACGGGAAGTCCCGAGCGCCGCTTGACCTCCGTGAGATAGGTCACGACCGTCGCCGGAGCGATCTCGCCCCTGAGCAGCGTCTCATTGCCGACGATGAGCGCCTTGACCGTCCCGGGATGGCGGCGCGCCAGCTTCAGCGCCGCTTCGATCTCCCGGCGATTGTCGGCGCGGTTCCGGCCGAGCCAGATGCCTTGCAGCACCGTGAGGCCTTCAGCCTCGGCAAGCGGTGTGATGCGTCCCTGCACTCCCTTGGCCGAATAGGTCCTGACGCAAGAGGTGAGCGCCGATAGGCGCCGCAAATCCTCGGCGATCTGCTCGTCAGGAATGCGGAGATCCCAGGTAAAGGGCGCCTGGTCGTCATGGAACGGGGCGTAGGAGATGCACGTTAGTTTCTCGCCCGGACCGAGCGGCGAGGGCGGCATGGCGGCTGGCCACCCCAAGCCGTACCAGACAAGCGCAATGGCGCACGCGATTAGGGTAAACAGGCCAAGGGAGCGAAGCATGGTGAGCGTTGGATCGAGGGGGATGCGACGAATAGCAGCTTCGCCAGCTTCCTTGAACCAAATCCTCTGGTTTGTGCGCCTGCGAAGTGATAAATGTGAGTCCTGCCGTCAGGCCGCCAAAATTTGGCGGTCCCATGCGTAAAATGACCCATTCCTGCGTTGGGCTTCACTCGATGCTGCGCTGCAACCTCTCGCCGGCCACCGCTCTTATAGCGTGTGGCATTTTTGTTGTGTCCTCGTTCGCCGCTTTCGCCCAGCAACCGGGCGGTGACCAGAAACCTCCGGAGCAGGCGCAAGGCGAGCAGAAGCCCGAAGACAAAGCCGCCAACGATCAAAAAGCGGCCGAACAGGCTGCCCAGGCGGAAGCGGCCAAAGCCATCGAGGAATATCGCGAGGCTGCCGCCAAGCTATCGAGCTCCGCCGGCGCGCCCGAATGCGTTTGGACCGGGCGGCGCATCGCCAGCCTGCTCTGGCGCGACGACATCGACACGGCGCGCCGCTACATCGATCTCTACGACCGCTTCAACTGCTCCTCGGAGCATTTGAAGCTGGTGTTTCGCTGCGTGATTGAACAAGGACCAATCGATCCGAAGGCTGCCGACCGGCTCGCGTCCCGTGTCCACGCCTGCTGGATCGCACCACAAGGAGAGACCACAGCATCCAGCCAAGCTACTGTCGGCGCGACAACAAAGAACGGAACAATACCGAACTAACAAGGGTTTAGGGACTGCAGCTTCTCTGCGGCTACGGCCAAGGGGGCAGGGCAGACCGACTTTCCAAGGCTGAGATTTCAACACAATGCGCAACGTTATGGTCGCCGTTGTGGTCGCTCTTGCGACCGCACTCCATGCTTCGGTATGGCTGCTCATGCATGAGCAGGTATCGCCCCCTAATGCCAACGGGGTGCTGGCCTCCATTTCGTTTTCTCCCATCAACCCGAAAGGTGACGGCGAGACCGACAAGACGAGCGAGGCGCAGATCAGGTCCGATCTCGCGGCGGTCGCTCCCTACGCGCGCGCGGTCAGGACTTACAGTGTCGGCAACGGCCTCGACCGTGTGCCGCAGCTCGCCTCTGAGGTTGGCTTGCGCGTCGCGCTCGGCGTATGGATCAATGAGTGGGAAGAGCAGAACGAGCGTGAGATCGAGAAAGCCATCGCGCTCGCCAAGCAGTACCGGAACATCGACAGCGTCATCGTCGGCAACGAGTCCGTATTCCGCGCTCAGCAGTTGCATCAGGGCAACCCGGAATACGACGCCAACCACACGGTCAAAGACCTGATCGCCAAGATCCAGCGCGTGAAGCGCGAGGTCCGCGTGCCGGTCACCACCGCCGAGGTACCGAATGTCTGGCTCGAATATCCCGAGCTGGCGTCCTCCGTCGATTATCTCGCCGTGCACATCCTGCCGTATTGGGAGGGCATTCCAGGTTCGCGCGCGGTCGACCACGCGCTCAACGGCTATGAGCGGCTGAGGCAAGCCTATCCTGGAAAGCGCATCGTGATCGCCGAGTTCGGCTGGCCGAGCGCGGGGCTCAATCGCAAGGACGCGGTGCCGAGTCCGCTCACCCAGGCCGACGTGATACGCGATTTCGTCACCCGCGCCGACGCCATGGGCATCGACTATTCGATCGTCGAGGCGTTCGATCAGCCCTGGAAAACCAACGAAGGCAGCGTCGGTCCCTATTGGGGGATCTTCAATGCCGACCGCCATCTGAAGTTCTCTTTGGCCGGCATGGTCGAGGAGCCGAACTTTCTCCTCAAGGTGATCGCCGCACTTGCCATCGGCGTCCTGCTGTCGATACCGATCTTCACCATCCCGCGCGTGGCCTTGGCGCAAGCGGGCGTGCTGGCGCTCACCGCGCACGCCATCGGCGCCTGGTCGGCGAATCTCGTCGATTATTGGGTGACGCACTATTTCGTCCTCGGCTCGCAAATCGCGCTGTTCGCCGGCGCCGGATTGCTGGTGCCGCTCATCATGATCATGAAGCGCCGCATCGAGGAACTCGCCGCAATTCTATTCGGCACGAAGCCCGCGCGCCTGCTGACGCCGGGAGCGTCGCTGCCGGAGAAGCTGCCGTTGGTCTCGATCCACATCCCGGCTTATCGCGAGCCGCCGGAGATGCTGCGGCAGACGCTCGACAGCGTGGCGCAGCTCGATTGGCCGAATTTCGAATGTGTCGTAGTCATCAACAACACGCCCGACCCGACATTCTGGGAGCCGATCGAGGATCACTGCCGGCTGCTTGGCGATCGCTTCAAATTCGTGCGCGCCGACCGGCTCGAGGGTTTCAAGGCTGGGGCGCTCAGGCTCGCGCTCGAGCACACCGCGCCGGAGGCCGAGATCATCGGCGTGCTCGACGCGGACTATGTGGTCCGCCCCGACTGGCTGAAGGATCTGGTGCCGGCCTTCGCCGATCCCGCCGTGGGTCTGGTCCAGGCGCCGCAGGACCACCGCGACGCCTCGCGCAGCGTCATGCAAGTGGCGATGAACCGCGAATATGCCGGCTTCTTCGACATCGGCATGGTAGAGCGGAACGAGGCCAATGCCATCATCGTGCATGGCACGATGTGCCTGATCCGGCGCGAGGCGCTTGTAGCTGCCGGGAGCTGGTCAAGCGACACCATCGTCGAGGATACCGATCTCGGGCTCTCGCTGCTCGGGCGTGGCTGGCGCGCGCACTACACCCAGACGCGCTATGGCTGGGGCCTGCTGCCTTGCGACTTCGCCGCCTATAAACGGCAGCGTCACCGCTGGGCCTATGGCGGCATTCAGCTGATCAAGAAGCACTGGCGCGCCTTCCTGCCGGGTGGCAGCCGGCTTACGCCGCAGCAACGTAGCCAATATCTGTTCGGCTGGCTCACTTGGCTCGGCGCCGAGGCGCTCGGCGTGCTGATCGCCATGCTGAACCTGATCTGGATGCCACTCGTCGCGTTCCTGGGCATTGCCGTGCCGGAGGCGGTACTGACTCTGCCGGTGCTCGCGACCTTCGTGGTGATGCTGCTGCATTTCATGGTGCTCTACCGCACGCGGGTGCGGGCGCCGATCTTCGCATCGCTCGGCGCGGCGGTTTCGGCCATGGCCTTGCAGTTCACAGTGGGGCGCGCGGTGACGGACGGCCTCATCAAGGACGGATTGCCGTTCGTGCGTACGGCGAAGGGCGGCGCATCGCGCTGGAGCCAAGCCTTCCCCGCCATGTGGGAATTGGTGCTGGGCGGCCTACTCATTCTCGGCTCGCTGACGCTGCACTACACCAACGAGCAGCGGGTGTACGAAATCTCGGTGTTCAGCGCCGTGCTGTTCGTGCAGAGCCTGCCGTTCCTCGCCGCCGTGGCGCTGGCGGCGCTCGAGCGCACGCCGTTGAACGAGTTTGCAGCTTGGCGCAGATTTGCTTCGCTCTCGACCTTTC
>JBAUOI010000124.1:0-3249 GCA_049579665.1 Methyloceanibacter sp. | reverse complement strand
CCTGAACTCGGTCGGGGCCTACCAGCTCGAATCGCTCGGCGTGCAGCTGTTCGAGAAGATCGATGGCGACTATTTCTCGATTCTCGGCCTCCCACTCATCCCGCTCCTCGATACGCTCCGGCGCGAGGGCGTTATCGAGGGTTGATCCATGCGGCGCGCCTGCGTCATCGGCTGGCCGGTCGAGCATTCCCGCTCACCCTTGATCCACACCTATTGGCTGGAGCAATACGGCATCGACGGCGCCTATGAGAAACAGGCGGTGCGGCCCGAGGCGCTCGCCCGGTTCCTGGGCTCGCTCGGCGCGCAAGGTTATGCCGGGGCCAATGTCACGCTGCCGCATAAGGAAGCCGCGCTCAGGCTTGCGGCAGTGGCCGACGAGCCGGCGCGCGCGATCGGCGCGGCCAATACGCTTTGGCTCGACCAGGCCGGGCGGCTCTGCGCCAGCAACACCGACGCCTATGGCTTCATCACCAATCTCACCGAACAAGCGCCCGGCTGGAACCAAGCGCGCCGCCCGGTGATGGTGCTTGGCGCCGGTGGCGCGGCGCGGGCGATTCTGCACGGCCTTTTGGCCGAAGGCGCCACGCGCATTTTCCTCGCCAATCGCACGCGCGACCGCGCCGAGGCTCTGGCGCAGGCCTTTGGGCCGGCGGTCAAGGTGATCGACTGGGACAACCGCAACGCCGCGCTGTCCGGCTGCGGTCTGCTGGTCAACGCAACCAGCCTGGGGATGACCGGCAAGGAAGCTCTCGACCTCGACCTGGCGGCGCTGCCGAAGGACGCGGTGGTGGCCGATATCGTCTACAGCCCACTGGAGACGGCTTTACTCGCGGCTGCGCGCGCGAGAGGCAACCGGGTGGTCGATGGACTTGGCATGCTGCTGCATCAGGCGGTTCCGGGTTTCGAGCGCTGGTTTGGCGTGCGCCCAGAGGTAAGCCCGGCACTCAGGGCGCACGTCGCTGCCTCGCTTGGGGCGGCGTGATGCTGGTCATCGGGCTCACCGGCGGTATCGGCATGGGGAAGTCGGCGGCGGCCGAGCATTTCACGCGAAGCGGCGTGCCCGTGTTCAATGCTGATGCTTGCGTGCATCGCCTGTATGAGGGCCAAGCGGTCGGGCCGATCGAGGCCGCGTTTCCCGGCGTGACGCGCGGCGGCAAGGTCGATCGCAAATTGCTCAGCGAGAAGCTGGCCGGCTCGCAGGCGCGCCTCAAGCAGCTCGAGGCCATCGTGCATCCCATGGTGGTCGCGGCCGAGATCGATTTCCTGATCGAGCAGGAAGATGCGGGGGCGAAGCTCGCCGTGCTGGAGATCCCGCTATTGTTCGAGACCGGCGCCGAGCGGCGCGTCGACGTGACGATCGCGCTGACCACGCCGGCGGAGGTGCACAGGCAGCGCGTGCTGGCGCGACCCGGCATGACAGTGGACAAGCTTGAGCATCTGCTCGCGCGCCAGCTTTCCGATGCCGAGCGGCGGGCGTGCGCCGACTACGTTGTGGACAGCGGCACGAGCCTCGAAGACATGCACGAAGCGCTCGATAAACTCATCGAATCGCTGCACAAGAAAGACGGGCGCGTCATGCGGCAATTGCGCCGCTTGAAGTAAGAATCCAGTAATTTCGTGTCATCACCCGCGAAAGCGAGTGATCCAGTACCCACCGACTTCTGTAGTCGGCTGATGCCTGGGTCACTGGATCGCCCGGTCAAGCCGGGCAATGACAAGCCGAGGGAAGAGGCAGGCGTGCGCGAGATCGTGCTCGATACGGAGACGACGGGGCTCGACCCATTCGACGGCCATCGCGTGGTCGAGATCGGCTGCGTCGAGCTGGTCAATTGCATCCCGTCGGGCCGCGTGTGGCACTGTCATGTGAACCCCGAGCGCGAGGTGCCTTACCAGGCCTTCGAGGTGCATGGACTTTCCACCGAGTTCCTGCGCGACAAGCCACGCTTCGCCGAGCTTGCCGACGACATGCTGGCCTTCATCGAGGGCGCGGTGCTGGTGATGCACAACGCCGCCTTCGATTTCGGCTTCCTCAATGCCGAGCTGGAAAGGGCTGCGCGACCGCTGCTCAAATGGGAGGGCGTGGTGGATACGCTGGCGCTGGCGCGGCGCCGCCACCCGGGGGCGCCTTGCAGTCTCGATGCGCTGTGCAAACGCTACGGCGTTGACCTGTCAGAACGTGAGAAACATGGCGCGCTGCTGGATTGCCGGCTGCTCGCCGCCGTCTATGTGGAGCTGGTGGGCGGGCATCAGGCGCGGCTCGATTTTGCCATCAACGGGGCGCAGGCGGCGCTGCTTGGCGCCAATGCCGGGGCGATCGAGCCGCGGCCGCGGCCTTTGGCCCCGCGGCTGTCAGCGGCGGAGATCGAAGCACATCGCGCCTTCGTGGCGACGCTCGGCGCCGAGGCGCTCTGGCTCCGCTATTATTTCTTGGCCTGTTGGCCAGCCTGGCCTTGCGCGAGGTTCTGCGAATAGAGCCGCCCGAAATCGATCGGGTCGAGCATCAGCGGCGGAAAGCCCCCGTCGCGGATCACGTCCGCCAGCACGCGGCGCATGAAGGGGAACAGCAGCGTCGGGCAATCGACGAACAGCACCGGCTGGAGCAGGTTCTGCGGAACCCCGGTCAGCCGGAATAGCCCGCCATAGACCAGCTCGACATTGTAGATGACGCCCTGATCGCTCTTGGCATGCACCTCGAGCTGGAGCGCGACTTCGTAGGCGTCATCGCCGCGCCCACCGGCATTCACGTTGACGCTGACCTTGAGCTGCGGGTTCTGGCCCGGGCCCTGGAGCGACTGCGGTGCGCTCGGGCTCTCGAAGGAGAGGTCCTTGATATATTGGGCGAGCACGGTGAGCTGGGGCTGCTTGGCCGCGCGCGGCGCGGCCTCGTGCGGCGGCTGTTCCGATGGACCGTCGCCATTCTTCTTTGGAGTTTCGCCTTCAGCCTTCTTTTTCGCCATCTCGGGTTCCGACCCTCCGGCGTGCTGGCTAGCACGGGAGCGACGATGGCCGCAAACTCCGCGTGCGGCGTGCGGCCTCGCTTAGGGCCCTTGCGGAAAAACGAATTAAGCGCAAAGGCGTTTAGGGTTGGCTTGGGCCCTGCGAATGCCTTAAGCTTCAAGCGCGGCAGGGGTGGGACATCCTTGCCACGCGCGAGTTTTTTGACTCCCGCTAGCAAATCTCTAGGGGTACACCATATCCCCGCTTAGAGAATTCCGCATGACCGCGGGCCCCTCCACGAACGCGGGTCTT
>JBAUOI010000123.1:0-4598 GCA_049579665.1 Methyloceanibacter sp. | reverse complement strand
GATCAGCAGGCTGACCAGCGGCGCCGCGAGCAGATTGGCGATCAGCCCGTAATGCGTCATGCGATGGAAGTGGTAGACGGCAAACGGTGCGATCGCCGTGCCGGCGACGAGCGTCGTGAACGCTGCGACGGCAACTCTTGCAGCGGGCTCATCGGTGAGCGCGAAATAGGTGATGATGCCGCCGGCGAACAGCACCGGGAGCCAAAGGAACCAGCGGTCCTGCTCGCTTTCGAGCGCGCGTGCGCACGTATCGAGACAGGCCGCGAGCAGCCCCTGACTGCGCGCGCCGCTCGGGCGATCTTCACCGCCCCGCTCCTCGTCGCCCTGCTCCCACATGACCGATGCTTAAGACCCGAGCAGTCGTGGCCTCCGCCCTGCCCTTACCCCGCATCCGCCCCTATGCTACATCACGACCGCGTCAACCCCCTAGCCCTCAGCCAAGAAGCTCGCCGACAACATGAGCGAAAAGGTCATCACGCGTTTTGCGCCCTCGCCCACCGGCTTTTTGCATATCGGCGGCGCGCGCACGGCGTTGTTCAATTGGCTCTATGCCAAGCATACCGGCGGCAAGATGCTGCTCCGCATCGAGGACACCGACCAGGCGCGCTCCACCGAGGGCGCAATCCTCGCCATCCTCGACGGTCTGCGCTGGCTTGAGCTCGACTGGGACGGCGAGCCGGTCTACCAGCTCACCCGCGCGGAGCGGCATCGCGACATCGCCGAACAGCTGCTCGCCCAGGGTAACGCTTATCGCTGCTATGCGAGCCCGGAAGAACTACAGGCGATGCGCGAGCGTGCCCGCGCCGAGGGCCGCGCTCCAGGCTATGACGCCACGTGGCGGCATCGCGATCCGTCGTCGGCGCCCGCTGGTGTCGAGCCGGCGATCCGCTTCAAGGCGCCACGCGAAGGCGAGACGGTGATCGAGGACCGCGTGCAGGGCCGCGTGGTCTTCGCCAACAGGGATCTCGACGATCTCGTCATCCTGCGCAGCGACGGCACGCCAACCTACAATCTCTCGGTGGTTGTCGACGACCACGACATGGAGATTACTCATGTCATTCGTGGCGACGACCATCTCACCAACGCGGCGCGGCAGACGCAGATCTTCAAGGCGCTCGGCTGGACGACGCCGATCTATGCACATGTGCCGCTGATCCACGGGCCTGACGGCGCCAAGCTGTCGAAGCGACACGGCGCGCTCGGAGTGGATGCCTATCGCGCCATGGGCTACCTGCCTGCGGCGCTGCGCAACTATCTCGTGCGGCTCGGTTGGAGCCACGGCGATGCCGAGATCATGTCGACCGAGGAGATGTTCGAATGGTTCGATCTCGATGCGATCGGGCGCTCGGCCGCGCGCTTCGACTTCGCCAAGCTCGAAAATCTGAACGGCCATTATCTCCGGGTTACGCCCGACAAGGAGATCATCGACCGCTTGAAGGCGCTGGTGCCGGAGCTCCCCGACGGGGCGGCGCTCGGCGCGCGGATCGGGGACGACGGCTGGCAGAAGCTTGAGCGCGCGATGCCTGGATTGAAGGAGCGCGCCAGCACTCTGGTCGAGTTGCTCGACAATGCCGCTTTTCTCTTCGCCACGCGCCCGCTGCCGACCGACGAATTGGCGAGCAGGATTTTGGGCGAAGGCGGCCGCGAGACGCTCGCAGCGCTCTCCCCGCGCCTTGCAAAAGTCGATGCGTGGACGCAAGAGGCGCTGGAGGCCGCGGTGCGGCAGTTCGCCGATGAGACCGGCCACAAGCTGGGCAAGGTCGCCCAGCCGCTCAGAGCCGCGCTGACCGGCCGTTCAACCTCGCCAGGGATCTTCGACGTCCTCGCCGTGCTGGGGCGGGAGGAATCGCTTGCCCGCATCAGTGATCAGGTGCATGCAGGAAAAGCTGCTTAACTTTTAAGCATGTCGGCATGTTGCACTGCGGAACAATCGGGGCGAATATATGCGGCAGCGCAATAAGTGAGTTCGCCAAGTCGCAACCGTTGAAGATTTACTGCGTTCGTTGGTGAGCATCTTCCTCAGCACATTTAGAGGAGCTTTTAGATGAGCGTCGCAGAAAACCTCCGCGCGTCAGGCGCTGCCGAGGCCTCTATCTCGATCGACGGGGCGCAGTACGACCTGCCAATCCGCAAGGGCACGCTCGGTCCCGACGTGATCGACATCAATACGCTGTACCAGGACACCGGGTGCTTCACCTACGACCCGGGCTTCACGTCCACGGCGAGCTGTGAGTCGAAGATCACCTTCATCGACGGCGATAAGGGCATCCTGCTCTATCGCGGCTATCCGATCGACCAGCTCGCCGAGCACGGCAGCTTCATCGAGACCTGCTATCTGCTGCTTTACGGCGAGTTGCCGACCCGAGACCAGTACCGGGCGTTCGACAACCGCATCGTCAAGCACACGATGGTGCATGAGCAGATGACGCGGTTCTACACCGGGTTCCGGCGTGACGCGCATCCGATGGCGGTCATGGTCGGCGTGGTTGGCGCGCTGTCGGCGTTCTATCACGACTCGATCGACATCAAGGATCCCATGCAGCGAGAAATGGCGAGCATCCGCATGATCGCCAAGATGCCGACCATCGCGGCCATGGCCTACAAATATTCGATCGGCCAGCCGTTCATCTATCCCAGGAACGAGCTGAAATACTCCGCGAACCTCCTGCATATGTGTTTTGCGGTGCCGTGCGAGGAGTACAAGGTCGATCCAATCCTCGCCCGCGCCATGGACCGTATCCTTATCCTGCATGCTGATCACGAGCAGAATGCCTCGACCTCGACAGTGCGGCTTGCCGGCTCGTCCGGCGCCAATCCCTTCGCCTGCATTTCAGCCGGCATCGCTTGCCTGTGGGGTCCCGCGCATGGTGGCGCCAACGAGGCGGCGCTGGAGATGCTACAGCAGATCGGCACAGTCGACCGCATCCCGGAATTCATCAAGCGCGCCAAGGACAAGAACGACTCGTTCCGGTTGATGGGATTCGGCCACCGCGTTTACAAGAACTACGATCCGCGCGCGAAGATCATGCAGAAAACCTGTCATGAGGTGCTCGATGCGGTGGGCCACGGCGACGATCCGATTCTCAAGGTCGCGATGGAGCTTGAGCGGATCGCGCTCTCCGACGATTATTTCATCCAGAAGAAGCTCTATCCCAATATCGACTTCTACTCCGGCATCACGCTGAAGGCGCTCGGCTTCCCCACGGATATGTTCACGGTGCTGTTCGCCATTGCGCGGACGGTCGGCTGGATCGCCCAGTGGAAGGAGATGATCGAGGATCCGCTGCAGCGCATCGGCAGGCCGCGTCAGCTCTATACCGGAGCGACCGAGCGGAGCTACGTGCCAGCCGACGCGCGCTAGGCGTCGTCTTGCTCGGTCAGTCGCTCGCCCACCAGAAACAACCCATGCCGATTGGCGGCCGCGATGGTCGCCGCGCGCTCGGCCATCAAAACACGGCCCGCCGCGACCGCAATCCCGGCAAGGCCGGCGGTGGCGGCTTTATTCACGGTCTCGGGGCCGATGGTCGGCAGGTCGACACGCTCTTCCTGCCCCGGCTTTGGCGCCTTGACGAGGACGCCGCTTTTGGCCCGGTGTTTGATCCTGCCGATTTCCCGCAGCTCGGCGCAGCGACTGAGCATGGCGTCGGTCCCTTCGGCGGCCTCCACGGCAAGTACATAGCTCTTGGCCACGACGGCCGCCTGACCGACATCGAGGCGCCCAAGTGCGCTGACCACGCGGAATCCGGTGGCGATGTCAGCGCGGTCCTCGGCCGAGGGCGCCTTGTCTCCAAGTTTTCCCTCTTCCGCCAGAAGCTCAGGCGCCACGTCCCCAGCGCCATGCACCCGGTAGCCCTTGCTTTCGAAGAAGCGGACGACACGCGACAGCACGTGATCGTCGCCGCCGATGCCGAGACTGACGAGGAAAGGCAGGTTGCGGATGGCGCCGAGGTCGAGCCTGATATTCGCGGGGTCCGGCCGGGTCACGCCGCCGATGATGACGAGATCGCGGCAGCCTTTGTCGTCAAGCGCCGTGAACAGCTTGCCGATCTCGCCCCATTTGATCCAGGTATGCGGAAACCGCTCGATCTCCTCGCGTGCCTCGCCGCGAATGCCGACGATATGCAGATCGAGGCCGCGCGCGGCGGCGGACTCGGCGATCACGCAAGGAAGCAAACCGCCTCCGGCAATGATGCCGAGCGGGCCTTCGATCATTCCGCGGTCACGCGGGCCGCGCGCGATGCTGTCATGGGCTCGGCGTTGCGGCATTGGTGGGGACGCAGAACGAGCGCTCCGATTGGGTCTTGATGAAATCGATGATCTGCTTGACGAGCGGATTCGTGTCGAACATGGGCTCCACGTCCTCGAGCCGTTCCATCAGCGTGCCTTCGCTCGCAAACAGCATACGATAAGCCTGCCGGAGCTCGTGGATCTGCTCGCGGGGGAAGCCCTTTCGCTTCAGTCCGACAATGTTGAGGCCGCAGAGATTGGCGCGGTTGCCAATCGCCATGCCAAACGGGATGACGTCGGCGGTGATGCCGGACATGCCGCCGACGAAGGCGTAGGCGCCGATACGGACATATTGGTGCACGGCCGACAGG
>JBAUOI010000122.1:0-5993 GCA_049579665.1 Methyloceanibacter sp. | reverse complement strand
ATCCTGGCGAGGACCGCGCGGCGCCTTCCGGCGCGCCATGTCCGGCGTTTGCGGCACCGGGCCCCGCTTTCTTCTAACCGCCGCGCTCAAGTAGGCCAGAGGCCGATAGCGCGACGATCAAGACGTCCCCAGCTCCTGGCAGGACCTCCTATTGGGTCCGGGGGGAGCTCCGATGCCGCCCGAGCGTCTCGTTGCGACGAGACCCGCGGGCGCCGCACCTCGTCCCGCCTCACGACGTCTCGAGAAACGCCCTCAACTGGGCCAGGTGCGGGCAGTGTAGCCGAGGTTTGCTGCGCGGGAGTTATGCGGGGATAAACACCCCTCTCGCGTCATCCCGGCGTAAGCCAGGATCCAGAGCCGCGAGTCCGGAGCGGGCCACCCCCTGGATACCGGCTTTCGCCGGTATGACAGGAATCGTTGCGGAGGACGGAGCGAGCCGTGGCCGCAACTCCGCCCTGTTGTGCCACTAAAGAAGGCCGCAATACAGCAAGCGAAGGAGAACACGCCCATGCGAGTTCAGAGGATTTTCCGCAGCGCTTTCATCGCGCTGATCGTCTTGTCCGGTGTTGGCGTTCAGGCCGCACACGCCGACAGCGGCTCCGTGGTGCTGACGATCTTCAAGGGCGGCTGGATCATCGGCGGCTCCGCCGGCCACGGCACGCTGAAATTCGCCGGCAAGACCTATCCGCTCTCGGTCGGCGGCATCGACTACGGCCTCGTGTTCGGCGGATCGAAGACGGTGCTGCGCGGCAGCGTGAAGAACATCAAGCGCGCGTCAGACGTCGCCGGCGTCTATGCCGCGGCGGGCGCGGGCCTTGCCGTCGGCGGCGGCGCCCGCGCGATCGTCCTCACCAATCAGAAGGGCGCGGTGCTTGAGCTTGCGGGGAAGCAGGTCGGGCTGATGGCGAACGCCGACCTCAGCGGCCTCGCGATCACGCTGAAATGACAGGGCGGGACGTTCGGGCGGTCTGACGCCTGCGTCCTCGCGGCTGGGGTGGGCAGACTGTGAGGCCGCCGCGAGAGGGGTATAAATTTGTCCTCTACGTGCCGTGAGCGGAAATTCTGCGCCATGTGGTCTCGCCTGCTCGTCCTCGCCCTGATCCTGCTGCCCGGCCTGGCCCAGGCCGGCGCCAAGGTGAAGGTCGCGGCACTTGCTCCGGCGGCGGTGGTGCTCGTGCTGGATGAAAAGGGCAACGAGCTGGTCGCCCAGAACGCCGACAAGCCCTTCGTCCCGGCCTCCGTCACCAAGATCGTGACCGCCTGGCTGGCGATGGAGGTGCTAGGCGGGGACTACCGTTTCCAGACCACGTTCTACCTGGACGACAAGCGGGTGCTGTATGTGCGCGGGGGCGGCGATCCCTTCCTGATCTCCGAGGAGTTGGCGCCGCTCGCGACCGGGCTGGTCGCCGCCATCGGCAAGGAGCCAGTGACCGGCATCGTGCTCGACGCGAGCTACTACCCTTCCGACCTCCGCATCCCGGGCATCGAGGACACCAGCGAGGCCTACGACGCTCTGAACTCCGCGCTCGCAGTGAACTTCAACACCATCAGTGCCGTGCGCAAGGGCAAGACGGTCCGCTCCGCCGAGCAGCAGACGCCGATCACGCCGCTGGCGATCAGTGAGTTCCAGGCGCGGGGTCCCCAGGGCCGCGGCCGCATCAGCCTGAGCAAGGACCCGGCGGTGAGCCTGAAATATGCGGGCGAGCTGATCGCGGCCTTCATCGAGCGGGCCGGCGGCAGCGTCAAGGGCAAGATCACGACCGGAAGCGTGCCCGAGGGCCTGAAACCGGTCTATGTTCATCGCCAGTCCCGCAGCCTTTCGCAGGTCCTCACCGGGTTGCTCCTGGGCTCGAACAACTATATCGCCAACCAGGTCTTCCTGGAGATCGGGGGGACCCTGGGCGGACCCGTCAGCCTCGAGAAATCGCTCAAGGTCGCCAACGACATGCTTGCCGCCAACGGCCTCGCCGACTCCATCCATATCGAGGAGGGCTCGGGCATCAGCCGCGGCAACCACTTCACGGCAAGCGGCCTCGCCAAGGTACTCGACCTCTTCGAGCCCCATGCCACCCTGCTCCGCAGCGGCGACGGCACTCACTTCAAGACCGGCACTTTTTCCGGCGTCCGCACCTTGGCGGGCTATGCCGACACCTCAAAGCATGGACGGGTGCGCTTCGTGATCGCGCTCAAGAGCAATGACAGCGCGATGCGCTTCCGGCTGCTCAAGGCCATCCAGGCTGGGCTGTAGCCATTTTCTGGCGAGGCCCCGATTCAAAGAGTAGAGTCGGGGCCCCTCACACAAGCCTAGCCGTGGGCATGCGACATGGACGAGAAACACTCGGCAAATAGCTCCGACGAGATCGCCGTTTTCCAGGCCTATACCAGTCTGATCGCTTCGGAGCATGAGACCCTTTGGGCGCGCCACAACGCGCTGCTCCTGGCCAACTCGCTGATTATCGGCGCACTCGCCATCAGCCCCGCCGCGCTGTGGGAGAACAAATGGGCGGCGCTTGTCATGCTGAGTGCCGGCCTGCTTATCAGCGTCGCATGGGTCGGCATGGCGGTGCTGGCCTGGTCGACCATACGCCACTACGCGGATCTTGCCGGAAGCTTCGCGTCCGCCAGCTTCAAGCACCTCCCGAACCCGTTCGCGGAGACCATCTGCAACCGCGCGCGAAGGAGGATGCATTTCCTGGTCTTGCTGATGATCGCGGTGTTCATGTTCATGTATCTCGGGCTGGCGGTGATGCGCCTCGCCTCGAGCTGACGCCCGGATCGAGCCGTCTCTGCAATAAGTCGCGCTTTAGGCTAAAGTCAGGGAATGGACCTGCTGTCACACTCCATGTGGCCCGTTGCGCTCGCGTTTGCCGCATTCCTGGCCGGTTCCGCGGCGGCGCCGGGCGCGGACGACGCTCGGACGCCATGCACCGATGACGCGATGATCGTTTTCGATGCGTCAGGCTCGATGGCCGGCAATACGGTCCAAGGCCTGTTCAGCGACGTGACGCGAATCGACGAAGTTCGCAAGGCCCTGGCGCAGGTGCTGCCGTCGGCCACCAAGTTTCGCAAAGTCGGGCTCATCACTTACGGTCCGGGGCCCTACGCGCACTGCAATGTCGAGCTGGACTTCACGCCGATGCCGAACGCGGCGGAGCGCATCATGAGCGTGGTGAATGCGATCAATCCGGCCGGGAAGACACCGCTCGTGGAAGCGGTAAAGCGGGCCGCGGAGGTCCTCGCCTACCAAGGCACCATCGTCTTGCTGACCGACGGCGAGGAAACATGCGGCGGCGCGCCCTGCGCCCTCGGCAAAGCGATCAGAGCCACCGCGACCGGTCGACTCACCGTTCACGTCGTCGGCTATCAGCTCAGGGGTTTCAGTTGGACCGGCGCGCAGAGCATCCTCGACGTGAAATGTCTCGCCGAGGAAACCGGCGGCCTCTACATCACGGCGAATAACCGGCAGGACCTGATCGAGGCGTTCGAGAAGACGCTTGGCTGCCCCATGATGTCGTCTGTTGGCGCTCCGTTGCGCTGAGGTCGCGTTCGGCGCGATGCGCTTCCGGCTGCTCAAGGTCATCCAGGCCGGGCTTTAGTTGGAGAGCCGCCCGCTCAATTATTGAGGCCTTCACGAAGGTAATAGCGAGTCGCGCACTGAAGCTAGAAGGCATCGGGGCGTTGCCGAGATCCCGATCCGTATCTTTGCGCCGGAGCAGGACGGCACGGCCTGGTCCTGCCGCTACGAAATCGACTGGCCTGAAGGCATGCAGGCCAATACATCCTGGGGCGCGGACTCCGTCCAAGCTCTCACCATCGCGCTGAGCATGATCGGCGCTGATATCTATTCGAGCAGCTATCACAGGTCGGGGACGGCGATGCTAGTGGAGCCCTCAGGCTCCATCATCGCGGCATGCCGTGCTAAATATTGGCGGTGCCATGTCACCCTCGTTGTGTGGAGCGTAGAAATGAAAGTCGTCATCATAGGCGGGACCGGCCTTATCGGTCGCAAGCTTGCAACCAAGCTCCAGTCGCGCGGACACGAGGTGGTGGCGGCTTCGCCATCTACCGGAGTCAATAGCCTCACCGGCGAGGGTCTCAAAGAGGTACTGACCGGAGCGAACGTTGTCGTCGACGTCACGAACTCCCCGTCGTTCGAGGACAATGTCGTGCTGGATTTCTTTCGGAGATCGACGGGGCACTTGTTAAGCGCCGCCGCCGCGGCAGGCGTCTCGCACTACGTCGCACTATCGGTGGTTGGCTGCGATCGCATCCGTGACAGCGGGTACCTGCGCGCAAAACGCGTCCAGGAAGGGCTGATCGAAGCTGGCGGAGTCCCTTACACCGTGTTGCGGGCGACGCAGTTCTTCGAGTTTCTCAAGACGATCGCGGACGGCGCCACGACGGGCAACGTCGTCCATATGTCGCCATCCAAGTTCCAGCCTGTCGCGGCTGACGATGTGGCCGCAACCCTGGCCGAGATCGCGACCGCGCGGCCGAAGAACGGCGTTGTCGAGCTGGCGGGTCCTGAAGCCTCCAGCATGGCCGAGTTCATCCAGTCGTTTCTGTCGTCCAAGGGCGACGAGCGCAAGGTTATCGCCGATCCCAATGCGCAGTACTTCGGAGCGGTTCTCGACAAAGACGGCCTGGCTCCCTCGGGCCAATTCATTGCTGGACCGACACGCTTTGCCGATTGGGCACGCGCTTAATGCTGAACTCTTCAAGAAAGGAGTGTCACCGTGAAGAAGATCGCCTTGCTGCTGCTTGCAGCCGCCTCACTGCTATCGACACATGTGGCAGCGGAGGAGACGAATGCGCCAGTGTCGAAGGTGACGAAAATCTTCGACCGCGAGTTGCCCAACGTGCCGGGTAAGAGCATGCGCGCGGTGCTGGTTGAATACGGTCCAGGCGCCGCCTCGCCCTCACATCGCCACCCCTCCTCAGCCTTCATCTATGCAACCGTGCTTGTGGGTGAGATTCGTAGCCAGGTCAACGACGCGCCCGCACACGTCTATAAGGCAGGAGAAAGCTGGACGGAGGTGCCCGGCGACCACCACAAGGTGAGCGCCAACGCCAGTTCGACGAAGCCTGCGCGGCTGCTAGCCATATTCGTCGTCGATACGGCGGAGCAAGAGATCGTCATCCCCGACAAATAGCCTTGCCCCGGCTTGACGTGCTCAGGTCCGCTTGGGGTCGGAAGCGGACCTGATCATTCCTGCTCAATATAGACCTTGCCGCCAAGTTCCCGGAACTTGGCGCTCATCTCCGCCATGCCCTTCTGCCGCTCCTTCTCGGCGAGCTTGGCGGCGTGGTCGCGCACCTGCTGGGTGATCTCCATCGAGCAGAATTTCGGCCCGCACATCGAGCAGAAATGCGCGAGCTTGTGCGCCTCCTTGGGCAGCGTCTCGTCGTGATAGGCGCGCGCCGTGTCCGGATCGAGCGAGAGGTTGAACTGATCCTCCCAGCGGAAGGCGAAACGCGCGCGCGACAGTGCGTCGTCGCGCGCCTGCGCCGCCGGGTGCCCCTTGGCGAGGTCGGAGGCATGCGCCGAGATCTTGTAGGTGATCACGCCTTCCTTGACGTCGTCGCGGTCGGGGAGCCCGAGATGCTCCTTCGGAGTCACGTAGCAGAGCATGGCGCAGCCGAACCAGCCGATCATGGCGGCGCCGATGCCCGAGGTGATGTGGTCGTAGCCCGGCGCGATGTCGGTGGTGAGCGGGCCTAGCGTATAGAACGGCGCCTCGCCGCACTCCTTGAGCTGCTTGTCCATGTTGATCTTGATCTTGTGCAGCGGCACGTGGCCGGGGCCCTCGATCATCACCTGGCAGCCCTTCTTCCAGGCGACCTGCGTCAGCTCGCCCAAGGTCTCGAGCTCGGCGAACTGCGCGCGGTCGTTGGCGTCCGCGATCGAGCCCGGGCGCAGCCCGTCGCCGAGCGAGAACGACACGTCGTATTTGCGCATCAGGTCGCAGATCTCGTCGAAGTGGGTGTAGAGG
>JBAUOI010000121.1:0-3217 GCA_049579665.1 Methyloceanibacter sp. | reverse complement strand
AAGGCTGTGTTCTCGGTGTTCCGCCGCGCTTGCGAAACGCCGCTCTATCGCATCGAGAAAGCGCCGAAGCTTTCGCGGCGGCAGGGCGCCTATAGCATCATTGCGGCGACGGGGCTGATCCTCAAGCGCGGCCACGATCTCGCGCGCGTGCTGCGCGCGCTCGACAGGGGATTGCGGCTGGTCGAAGCCTGAGCAGCGCCGATCAGGCGGCGCGGTCGTCTGTCTTGGCGGCCTCGCCGAACTGCTCGAAGGCGTCGAGCGCGTGGCTCGCATACATCACCGACGGGCCTGCTCCCATATAGATCGCCATACCGAGCGCTTCGGTAACTTCCGCGCGCGAGGCCCCCTGCTGTAAGGCGGCCTTGACGTGGAAGGCAATGCAATCGTCGCACCTCAAGGCCACAGCGATGGCGAGAGCGATCAGCTCCTTGGTCTTGGTGTCGAGCGCCTGCGGCGCCAGAGCTCCCTGCGAAATCGCGGCGAAGGCCTTCATCACTTCGGGCATCGCCTGACGCAGGTCGCGCAGCCGTGGGGATAGCTCTTTCGTCATCTCCGGCCAATCTGTCATCTCTCTCTCCGACTCTAGGCGCGTGCTTGGTGGATCACACCCTAGGGCGCAGGCGGCAGCCTTGACCTTGATCAAAGGCCGCATACAACCCCCAGTCAGCCGATGCCAGCAAAACAAAAGGCCCCAGGAATGACCTGGGGCCTTGGTGTTTGTAGCTGATGCTATCGCTTAGCGGCGGTCGCCGAACAGCTGGAGCAGCAGCATGAACAGGTTGATGAAGTCGAGATAGAGCCGCAGCGCGCCCATTACCGCCTTGCGGCCGGAGACGGAACCGTCGTCGTTGACGCTGTACATCTCCTTGATCGATTGGGTGTCGTAGGCGGTCAGCCCGGCGAACACGAGCACGCCGATCACCGACACCGCGAATTGCAGAGCGGTCGAGCCGATGAACAGGTTCACCAGCGAGGCGATGATGACGCCGATCAGGCCCATGAACAGGAACGAGCCCCAGCCGGACAGGTCGCGGCTGGTGGTGTAGCCCCACAGCGACAGCGCGCCGAACGAGGCCGCGGTGATGAAGAACACCCGGGCGATGCTCTCGCCGGCATAGACCAGGAAGATCGAGGAGATCGAAGCGCCCATCAGCGCCGCGAACGCCCAGAACGAGATCTGCGCCGCGCTGAGGCTCATCGAATTGATGCGCGCCGAGATGAAGAACACCAGGGCGAGCGGTGCGAAAATCACCACCCACTTGAAGGCGCTGGCGAACATGAACTGGCCGAACGCGGTGAGTTCCAGCCCAGCCGCGCCCTGCACCACCGACATGGCGTAGATCGCGTAAGCCACCACGCCGGTGATCGCCACGCCGCTGGCCATGTAGTTGTAGACACGAATCATGTAGGCGCGCAGGCCCTGGTCGATGACGCCCGCATCGGTGCGTCCGACGCTCGTGCCTTGCGCGTAACGTCTGTCGAGATCCGCCATTGTTAAGAGGGTCCTTTCCCCAAGCTGCTTGAACAGTTCACGATAAGCACTTTGGCCAGAATATGGGGGCCTTGGCCTCCCTTCGCAAGATGATGCGGGCGTGGCGCGTTAAGCACTATTCGGCCCTGAGATAGGGCGCCGCCTTGGCCGACAGCACGCGCCAGGTGGCCACGGCGCCGATGATCAGGACGAAGGTAAGCGCAAGCAAAACGGTCTCCAACGCGGCCACCGGCGAGAACACGAACTCCACCTCGAAGGCCCATTTGCACAGCGCCCAGGCGGTGAGCGTGGCGATCGCCACCGCAAGCAGCGCCGTGGCGAAACCGAGCAGGCCGAATTCGATCAGCTCGGCGCGGAGGATGCGGGCGCGCGTAGCGCCGAGCGTCTTGTAGATCACCGCGAGATATTTGCGCCGCTCCTGGCCCGCGGCGACGGCGCCGGCAAGCACGGCGGCGCCGATCAGCAGGGTCACGCCGGCCGTCGCGCCGATCGCCGTCATCAGCCTGCCGAGCAGCTCCTTGGCCGCCTCGACGATATCGCCCACCCGGATGGCGGTGACCAGCGGGAAGCGGTCGGACAGCGCCTGGAGCACCTTGCTTTCGCGCTCTTGCGCGGTGCCCTTGGGGAATTCGAGCGTGGTGAGCATGCGGTGCGGCGCGCCTTGCAGCGTATTGGGCGTGAACACCATGACGAAATTGATGGCGAGCGACTCCCAGTCGATCTTGCGCAAGGAGGCGATGGTCGCCTCGACATTGCGGCCGAGAATGTTCACCGTGATGGGATCGCCGAGCTTCAAGCCCAGCCCCTTGGCGAGCTCGGCGTCGAAGGAGACGAGCGGCGGCCCCCTATAGTCCTTCGGCCACCATTCGCCCTCGACGATCTCGGAATCGCGCGGCACCGTGTCGGTATAGGTAAGCCCGCGATCGCCGGACAGCACCCAGCGCGAATCGGGATGGGCCTCGACCTTCTCGGCCGACACGCCGTTCAGCGCCACGATGCGGCCGCGCAGCATCGGCGCGTCGTCGAGCTTGGCGGCCGGCTCGATGGAGAGCACCGTGTTTTTGAAGGTGTCGAGATCGGCGGCCTCGACATCGAGGAAGTAATAGGCCGGTGCGTCGACCTCGATATTGCTTTCGATCTCTGTGAGCAGCGAGCGGTGGATCAGCGCCACCGCGACGAGCAACCCAAGCCCGAGGCCGAGCGACACGGCGATCGAGCGGGCGAGCGATCCCGGTCCGCCGATGCTGGCGAGCGCGAGCCCGAGGGAAGGGGGCTTGGCGCGGCGGAATCTTGACGCGTAGCGCTGCACCAGCAGGCCGAAGCCGGTGAGCAGGAGAAAGGCGAGCACGATGCCGACGGAGATCGAGGCGGTGATGGCGCGCTCCTCGGAAGCGGCGATGGCGAGCAGGAACAGCGCCAAGCCGGCTGCCGCGGAGCCAAGCGCATAAGGCCAGGCCGAGCGCTCGCGCTCCTCGCTCAGCTGGGTGCGCATCAACACCGCGGGCGAGACGCTCGCGGCGCGGCCGAGCGGCCAGAGCACGAACAGCACCATGGTGAGCAGGCCGGCGAGCGCCGCGGTGAGCAGCGGCAGCGGATGCGGCTCGATTGCGAGCGCGATGGGCAGCGCATCCGCGTAGAGCGCCGAGAGCAGGGCAGGGGTCAGCGCGCCGATGACGAGGCCGATGGCAATGCCGAGCAGCGCCAGCATCAGCGCCTGGAGCAGAT
>JBAUOI010000120.1:0-4617 GCA_049579665.1 Methyloceanibacter sp. | reverse complement strand
GGTCGAGGAAGAGAGCTATTTCTTCAAGCTGTCAGCCTATCAGGACCGGCTGCTCGCTTATTACGAGGCGCATCCGGAATTCATCGGCCCCGACACGCGGGCGACCGAGGTGAAGAGCTTCGTGCGCGGCGGGCGCCGGAATCCGTCCATCGCAGTTCCTGGCGATCATCGACAGCGAACGCTGCGCGAGATTGCCGAGATCGTTGGCGAGGTCGGCATTGATGCGTTGCACGATGCCCCCGCGGCTGTAATTGCCGTCCTGGCCGAACGGCACCTCGCGCAACAGGAAATAGCGGAGCGGGTCGACGCCGTAATCCTTCACCAGTACGAAGGGATCGACGACGTTGCCGACCGACTTCGACATCTTCTCTCCGCGGTTATAGAGGAAGCCGTGGCCGAACACCCGCTTCGGCACGGCGACGCCGGCCGACATCAGAAAGGCCGGCCAATAGACCGCGTGAAAGCGGATGATGTCCTTGCCGATGATATGCACGTCGGCGGGCCAATAGCGCTTGAATGATGCCGAGTCCTCGTCGGGGAAACCGACGCCGGTGAGATAATTGGTCAGTGCGTCGACCCACACATACATGATGTGCTTCGGATTGCCGGGCACGGGACTGCCCCAGTCGAAGGTCGTGCGCGAGATGGAACGATCCTGCAGCCCGCCGCGCCCGACGCTCTTCACCTCGTTCGCCCGCGTGTCGGGGCCGATGAATTCCGGATGCGCCTCGTAATAAGCGAGCAGCCGGTCCTGATAGGCTGACAGCTTGAAGAAATAGCTCTCTTCCTCGACCCACTCGACGGGAGTGCCTTGCGGCGACAGCTTGCGGCCGTCGGCGCCCTCCTTAAGCTCGCTCTCGTCGTAATAGGCCTCGTCGCGCACCGAGTACCAGCCGGCATATTTGTCGAGATAGATGTCGCCCGCCGCCTGCATGCGCCGCCACAACTCCTGGCAAGCGCGGGCATGGCGTTCCTCGCGGGTGCGGATGAAATCGTCGTTCGAACAATTGAGCGCGGCGACCATGTCGCGGAACTTGGGCGTATTGCGGTCGGCAAGCTCCGCCGGGGTTATGCCTTGCGCCTTGGCGGTCTGCAGCATCTTGATGCCGTGCTCGTCGGTGCCGGTGAGGAAGAACACGTCCATCCCCTGCAAGCGGCGGAAGCGCGCCAGCGAGTCGGTCGCGACCGCCTCATAGGCATGTCCGATATGCGGCGCGTCGTTCGGATAGGAGATGGCAGTGGTGATGTAATAGGGCCGTTTGTCCGCCATGGCGGCAGGAATAGCGGGGCGAGCGCGCAGGGGCAAGCGCGCTGGCTGGTCTGGCTAAACAGGATGTTCCCGCGCCACCGCTTGCAGCCTGAACCAGGTGTCGAGCACGAGCAGGCTGCGATCGAGATTAAGCGCGAAGGCCTCCGCTCTCGCCTCGGAAATCGCCTCCCAGGCTTCCGCCCAGAAGGAAAGATTAGCGGGCGAAATGAGCCGCTTAGCAAGACTCCGTTCCGCATGCGTGGCGCCCTCGCTCGTCGCCGTGAAACGGATGAGCCGCTCGATCAGCCCAAGCAGCAGAGCAAGATAGAGGTCGAGCCGCTCCGTGTCGGCCGTGCCGGCGAGCCGCTCGACATTCCGATGCAGCCGCGCGCCATCGATCTCAGGCAGCGCGGCGAGAGCGGCGGCGATCTCGGCGTAAAGCTCGATGCCCTCGCTCGAGACAAGCTCGAGCGCGCGGCGTACGCTTCCTTCGCTCAAAGCGAGTGCGGTGGCGAGCGTCTTGGCTTCAACTTCCTGCCCGTCGCGCTCGAGCGCGGCACGCACTGCCCTTTCAACATCCGCCTCGGCCAAAGCCGACACGCGAAGCGCGCGGGCGCGCGAGCGGATGGTCACGGGAAGCCGCCCCTCGGCGCTCGATATCAGGAGGAACAAAGTCCGGGGCGGCGGCTCTTCCAGCGCCTTCAACAGCGCATTGGCCGCGTTCTGGTTGAGCTCGTCGGCGCGATCGACGATGACGACGCGCCAGCTTCCCTCGCCCGCCGTCGTGCCGAGAAAGGCGCGCAAGCGCCTGACCTCGTCGACGCCGATCATTTGCGCATAGCGTTTCGACTTCTCGTTCCAGGCGCGGCGGATCACAAGCAGGTTTGGATGCGACAGCGCTGCGACCTTGCGGAACACCTTGTGCTCGCGATCGACGTCCTCGCGCTCGCCGGCTTCGGCCAGCACCGTGCGGGCAAACTGATAGGCCAGCGTCGCCTTGCCGACGCCCTCCGGCCCGACGATCAGCCAGGCGTGATGCATCCGGCCACTGCGAAGCGCGTCAGCGAACTCGGCGCGCGCCGCCGCATGTCCGAACAGGCGATCGACCTCGCGCGGCGCGGAAAATCCTTCGAGCCGGTCGGGCTCTGCGAGCGCCGCGGCGCGTGCCCGCTCGGCCGCCATGCTCATGGGCTCAAGCGCTGGAGAACCACTTCCCACACATCCTCGGCCACCATGGCCTCGGGCTGGCTGGCATCGACCACGACGCAGCGATCGGGCTCCTCCTCGGCGATATCGAGAAACGCCCGGCGCACGCGCTCATGCAGCATAAGCTCCTGGTTCTCGAAGCGGTCGGGCACCGTCCCGCTGCGCCGTTCGGCGGCCCGCGCCAGCCCATCCTCCGGTGGGATGTCGAGAATGAAGGTAATATCGGGCAACAGACCTCCGGTCGTCAGCCGCTCCAACGCGTTGATCAGCCCGCGCGGCACGCCCGCTGTCGCCCCTTGATAGGCGCGCGTGGAATCGAGAAAGCGGTCGCAGACCACCCATTTGCCCTCATGCAACGCCTGCCCGATGGCCTGCTCGATATGGTCGGCGCGCGCCACCGCGAACATCAAGGCTTCGGCAAACGGACCGAACTGCCAGACGCGGCCAGACAGCAGCGCCTCGCGGATCTCCTCCGCCGCCGGGGTTCCGCCGGGCTCGCGCGTGGCAAAGACTTTGCGGCCCGCGCGCGCCAAGCGGTTGGCGAGAATGCCGGCCTGCGTGGACTTGCCGGAGCCCTCGCCGCCTTCGAACGTGATGAATCTGCCCGTATCGGGATTGTGGAGTTGCATCGTCTTTGCCGGCTACAGCAGCCAGCCGAACGCGAGCACGAGCAGCGAATCCAATCCGCGCATGGCGAAATTGCTCTGGTCGATGTCGTCGCCGGCATAAAGCGGGATGTCGTTGGTCGCTTGCGAGTCGGTCGATGTCACGCGCAGCACCGCCACCTGGTCGCCCTTGCGGATGGGAGCCTTGATCGGGCCATTATACACAATCGACGCATTGACCTTACCGCTCGCTGTCGTGGGCAGGATGATGTTGATGTTGCCGTCGCCGACCAGCGGCACGTAATGCTGCGTGCCGCCCCACACCAGCGCATCGCTCACCTTCTGGCCTTCGTCGAACAGGCGGAACGGCTTGAAGCTCTTGTAGCCCCAGTCGAGCAGCTTGCGCGACTCTGCCTCGCGGTCCTTCGCCGTATCGAGGCCGCCGACCACCAGCAGCAGCCGCTGATCGCCGCGCTTGGCGCTCGCCACAAGCCCGTATCCGGATTCCTTGATGAAGCCGGTCTTCAGCCCGTCGACGCCGATATCCAGCGCGATGAGCGGGTTGCGGTTATGGAACGTGAACTTGTCGCGGTATCTGAACTCCCGCTCGCCGAAGAAGTGATAGTACTCGGGATAGGTGTAGATGAGATGGTGGGCAAGTGTCGCGAGATCGCGCGCCGTCATCAGATGACCTTCAGCCGGCAAGCCCGTTGCGTTGACGAAGGTCGATTTCTCGAGCCCGATGGTGCGCGAATACTCCGTCATCTGTTTGGCAAAGGCTTCTTCGGTGCCGCCAATCCCCTCGGCGAGAATGATGGCCGCGTCGTTGCCCGACTGAACCGTAATGCCTTGGATCAGGTCGCCGACGGTCACCATCGTGTTGAGCGGCGCGAACATCGCCGACCCGCCCGACGGCGCGCCGCCGGTCCGCCAAGCATGCTCGCTCACTTTGAACTGATCCTCGAGCTTGAGCCGCCCCGCTTTCAGCTCGCGGAACACGATGGCGAGCGTCATGAGCTTGCTCATGCTGGCCGGCGGCGCGAGCGTATCGGCATCCTTCTCGAACAGCACCAGATTGGCGTCGGCATCCATGAGGATGGCGTGCTTCGCCTTGGTTTCGAACGTGCCGGGAGGCGTCGGAGCGGCGCGCGCGAGAACCGTGACCGAGCCGACGCCAAAAGAGAGTATGGCGCCGATCGCGGCGAGCTTGATCCATCTGTCAAGGCGCGAGGCGTACACGGGAGATTGCCGGGCCGGATCGAGTGGAATGTTACGGCCGCCCCCTAGCGGCCGACCTCCAGCAAATATCAAGCTCTCTCGGTCAAAAATCAACCCGGTAGCCGGAAAGCTCGCACTTAGTTCCCGGCGACGATCTTGGCGCCCTGAAATCCGGCGCTCTTGACCTTGGCAAGAGCCGACTTGGTTTCGGCTGTGGCGGCAAACGGGCCGACCCGCACGCGGAAATACACATTTCCGCCGACATCGATCGACGTCACCTCGACCGGGGCGAGCGCGGCAAGCGTTGTCCGCGCTCTGTCGGCGTTCTCCTTGTTCTTG
>JBAUOI010000119.1:0-4594 GCA_049579665.1 Methyloceanibacter sp. | reverse complement strand
GGCACAAGCCGCGCCGCGGGGGCTTCGAGATCGTTCAGGCGCGGCAGCGCATAAGCGAGGAGCTGCTCGAAATCGCCGTGGAAGTCCGGCGTCCCCTCTCCGCTGAGCGCCGGCGCGCGCAAATCGTCGGCGCGCAGCTCGGCATAGACGGCTTCGGCTGAGAGCGGGACGCCCGGATTGGCGAGGAGCACGCCGCAGGCCGGAAAACCGCGCATGGGCTCGACCGTCTCGCCGCGGCCGGTCATCAGCGCGGGCCGGCTGGCGAGACAGACCGTGACATCGGAGCCGAGCCGCGCCGCAATCGCGGCCATCGCCGCTCCGCCCAACGCCCCTTGATTGGCGCGTGTAATGAGGCGCAAAGCGGCAGCCGCGTCGGCCGAGCCGCCGCCAAGACCGGCGGCAACGGGCAGTTGCTTCGTAAGGCGAAAGCGGCCGAGCTTGATGCCGCGCGCGCTAGCCGATGCGGCTTCGGCAGCCCTGATGACGAGATTGTCGCCGCTCAGCGCTCGAGCGAACGGCCCTTGCGTCTCGAGGTCGAGCGCGGGACCCGGCTCGAGCGCGATCTCGTCGCCGAGGCCTGCGAAAGCCACCAGGCTGCGCAATTCGTGATAGCCGTCGGCGCGGCGTCCCAGGACTTCGAGCGTCAGATTGAGCTTGGCCCGGCCGATCTCGCGGAGCGCCATATGTCCGCTCACCCATCAGCCAAGCCGGCTATTGCGGCGTCTTCTGGCCCGCCTGCGTGGTCCGGTCTTGCGCCGACTTAGTTCCGGCGCTGTCGGGCAGGCCACCGGCGATCTTCGCCTTCAGGGTGATGACCTGATCGTCCTCCGGCTTCAGCGTCAGCGCCTGAGCCCACTGGTATTTCGCCTCGAGCGTGCGGCCGACCTTCCAATAGGCGTCGCCGAGATGATCGTTGATAATCGGATCGTCGGGCTTCAGCTCGACGGCGCGCTCAAGATTCTCGACCGCTGCCGCCAGGTTGCCGAGGCGGAAATAGGCCCAACCCAAACTGTCGACATAATAGCCGTCGTCAGGCTTCAGCTTCACCGCCTTGCGGATGTAGTCCATCGCCTGTTTCAGATTTTGGCCCTGATCGACCCAGGAATAGCCGAGATAGTTCAGCACCAGCGATTCCTCGGGAGACAACGCGAGCGCCTCCTTGAAATCGGCCTCGGCAGCCGGCCAGTCCTTCATCCGCTCGTTGCAGACGCCGCGCGAATAGTAGAGCGTCCAATTGTCCTTGCTGGGTTTGGGAATCAGCTTGAGGGCACGGGTGTAATATTCGCGCGCCTCGCCGTAGCGCTCATGCGCGCGCAGGATATTGCCGAGCGCGTCGAGCGGACGCACATCCTTCGAGTCCTTGGCGGTCAAATCTTCGAGCAGCGCCTTGGATTCGTCAATGCGTTCCATCGAGTTGAGCGCGAAGGCCTTCTGGATCTGTGCGTTCGGCCAGAGCGGCGAGTCGGGCTTGATCTGATCGAGCGCCTGCATCTCCAGGTCGTATTTCTTCGCGCTCTCATAAGCCTCGGCGAGCGCCGCATAAGCGAGCGGCGCGTCGGGCTTAAGGTAGAGGGAGAACTGGAGGAAGATGATGCCCATGTCGAGCCCACCTTCGCCGGCAAGCGCATCGCCGATACCGTAGAATACCTCGGCGAGGCCGTCATTTGGCGTGGCGACCAGAAGCGGCGGGGTCTTGCCTTGTTCGATCTCGGCGAGCAGCGACTCGGACAGCGGATGGCCTGACGATTTGGCGATGTGGCTCTTCAAGGTTTGCTTGGCGAGCTTGCGGTTATTGTTGTTCACCGCATGGCGTGCGTAAGCGTCGGCAACCCGCAGCGTCGACGGATTCTTCTTGAAGGCCTGGGCGTAGGCCTGGCGCGCCACGTCATGCGTGCCGGCGATGTCGGCAATGAGCGCGCGGTGATAGCGCTGATAGAACTGGGCCCAGTCGGCGTCGCTCAGACTGTCGAGCGTGGCGAAGGCCTCGTCCGGCTTGCCGTCGGCTTCCTGCACCCAGGCGCGGGCGAGCGTCGAGGTGAGATCGGCGATCGGCCCCTGGCGCGCCGCGGCGAAGTGCTCGTCGGCTTCCTTGAAATTCCCCTTCTTGAAGGCGTCAATGCCTAGCAGGAAGCGGGCAATCCGATGCGCGGGCTCGGCCTTGACCAGATCCTTGGCGAGCTCGACGGCGCGATTCCAATCCGCCGAAGCCGCCTCGAGCAGGAAGGTCTGCTCGAGAATGATCTCGTTGGCCGGATCCTCGGCGAGCGCCTTGGAATAGAAATCGGCGGCGGCAATCGTGTCGTGGTCGCCGCGCGCAAGCCGCCCGGAAAGATAATTGCCGAGCAGCGTGCCGGAGTCCTCAGGGTTCTCGGAGGCGACTTCCGAGTAGGCGGCGGGAGCCGCGACAAGCCCGGCAATGAGCAGAGAACTCCACGCCAATTTGCGCAGAGCCGCACGACGCACAATTTTCATATGGCTTCGGCTATCGCGCCGCCCCAAAAATGCGGTTCGTATGATCCCCAACCAAGGTTAGGCGCTTTTCGCGCTCGTCACAAACCAAAAGCTTCCTTGAAGGCTAATCGCGGCTGGTTTGTGGCTTCTCGGCGCGACATTGCCGCCACGCCTTACATATTGGCGTAATTCGGCCCCTCGCCGCCTTCAGGCGGTACCCAGGTAATGTTCTGGGCCGGATCCTTCACGTCGCAGGTTTTGCAGTGGACGCAATTCTGCGCGTTGATCTGGAAGCGCTGGCGGTCGCCTTCGGTCACCACCTCATAGACCTGCGCCGGACAATAGCGCTGCGCCGGCTCGGCATATTCGGGGAGATTCTGCTCGATCGGGATCGAGGGATCGGCGAGCACAAGATGCACCGGCTCGTTCTCGTCGTGATTGGTGCCCGACAGGAACACCGATGAGAGAATGTCGAAGGTCAGCTTGCCGTCGGGCTTGGGATAGTCGATGGGCATCGACTGCGCCGCCTTGGCAAGCGTCGCGTAGTCCGGCTTCTTGTGCTTCAACGTGTGACTCAAGAACGGGAAGATCGTGTTGAGCCACATGTCGATGCCGCCGAGCATGACCCCGAGCCGCGTGCCGAGCCGCGACCAGAGAGGCTTCACATTGCGCACCTTCTTGAGCTCTTTCACCATCGCGCTCGCCTGCACGCTTTGCGGATAGGCTTCGAGCACGTCGCGCGAGCGGCCCTGCTCGATCGCCGCGAACGCTGCCTCGGCCGCCATCATTCCCGACAGCATGGCGTTGTGACTGCCTTTGATGCGCGGCACGTTCATGAAGCCCGCCGCGCAGCCGATCAGCGCGCCGCCGGGAAAGGCAAGCCGCGGGATCGCCTGGTAGCCGCCCTCGGTCAGAGCACGCGCGCCATAGGCGATGCGCTTGCCGCCGATCAGATGCTCGGCGATCAGAGGATGCGTCTTGGCGCGCTGAAATTCCTTGAACGGGTTGATATAGGGGTTCGCGTAATCGAGATGGACGACGAAGCCCACCGACACGAGCCGCTCGCCGAAATGATAGAGGAAGGATCCGCCGCCTGTCTTGTCGTCGAGCGGCCAACCCATGGTGTGCTGCACGAGTCCGGGTCTGTGCTTTTCGGCCGGAACCTCCCATAGCTCCTTCAGGCCGATGCCGAATTTCTGCGGGCCCGACTCGACATCAAGTCCGAGCTTGTTGATGAGCATCTTCGACAGAGAACCGCGCGCGCCTTCGGCGAACAAGGTGTATTTGCCGACGATGGCGATGCCGGGAGTGTAGTTGTCCTTGTGGCTGCCGTCGCGGGCGACGCCCATGTCGCCGGTGATGACGCCTTCGATCTCGCCATGCGCACCGAAGATCACGTCGACGACCGAGAAGCCCGGATAGATCTCGACGCCGAGACCTTCCGCTTGCTCGGCGAGCCAGCGGGTCAGTGCGCCGAGACTGCCGATATAGCAGCCATGATTGCTCATCAGCGGCGGCATGAAGATGTTCGGCACGCGGATGCCGCCGGTCTTCCAGAGATAATAGAACTTGTCCTCGGTGACCTCGGTGGTGAGCGGCGAGCCCTTGTCGCGCCAATCGGGGATCAGGGCGTCGAGGCCAACCGGGTCGATTACCGCGCCCGATAGGATATGCGCGCCGACCTCGGAGCCTTTCTCCAGCACGACGACGGAGAGTTCGTTGCCCTTCTCGGCGGCAAGCTGCTTCAGCCTGATCGCGGCGGCGAGCCCAGCCGGTCCGGCGCCGACAATGACGACGTCGAACTCCATGGTCTCGCGCTCGACGGCTTCGGCCTCGATCGCTTTTGGCTCGGGCGCTTCGTTCAAGGTCTCGCTCCAAATCGGGCAGGCTGCCAAAAAGTGGAAATCATTCCCGGATGCGCGGGAATCCAGTATCCATCAATATGGTGTGAGGCGCCGGAAGCGCCAAAGAGTGCGGAATGACTGCAACGGAACGAGAGACGGTTCAAGCCTTATTGGCCTGGTACGCGGCGATGGGCGCCGACGAGGCGATCGGCGATGCCCCGGTCGATTGCTTTGCCGCGCCCGCGGCAGCTCCCTCCTCCCCGCCGCGCGTCCAGCCCCGGCTGCGCCCAGCTCAGGCT
>JBAUOI010000118.1:0-6497 GCA_049579665.1 Methyloceanibacter sp. | reverse complement strand
TTCGCCCTACGCAGCGTCGACGAGGACGATCTCGCTGTCCTCGAGCGCTTTGATCTTCACCACCGTCTCGTCCGAGATGGCGGCGCCGTCGCGCGTTTCGATGCGGATGCCGTTCACCTCGACGCTGCCTTGCGCCGGCACGAGATAGCCGTGGCGTCTCGCGCCGAGCTCGTACTCGGCGACATCACCGGCCTTGAGCGTGGCGCCGAGCACGCGGGCGGGTGCCCTGATCGGCAGCGCGTCGTCGTCTCCGGCGAAGCCGCTGGCCAGCGGCACGAAGCGCCCGGAGCGATCCGACTTCGGAAACGGTTTAGCGCCCCAAGACGGCTCGCCGCCGCCCGCTTCCGGCTCGATCCAGATCTGGAAGATCTTGGTCGGCACGGTCTCGCGGTTGAACTCCGCATGGCGAATGCCCGAGCCCGCGCTCATCACCTGCACGTCGCCCGCCTCGGTGCGTCCTTGATGGCCGAGGCTGTCTTCGTGCGTGATCGCGCCCTGCCGCACATAGGTGATGATCTCCATGTCGGTGTGGGGATGCGGCGGGAAGCCCGTGTTGGGAGCGATTTCATCGTCGTTCCACACGCGCAAGGCTCCATGCCCCTGGCGGTCGGGGTCGTAATAGCGGGCGAAGGAGAAATGATGTTTCGCCTTGAGCCAGCCATGGTCGGCGCCGCCGAGGGCGCCGAAAGGTCTCCGTTCGATCATGACACGGTCCTCCACTCGAAAACGCAAGCCTAAAAAATGCTGCCACCATCGACATTCAGTGTTGCGCCGGTGATGTAACTTGCCGCGGGGCTAGCGAGAAAGGCGACCGCCGCGGCAACTTCCCCCGGCTGACCGTAGCGGCCGAGCGCGGTTCCGGCCCGCAAGGTATCGGCGATCTCACCGTCCTCCGGATTCATATCGGTGTTGATTGGGCCGGGCTGAACGTTGTTGACGGTGATGCCGCGCGTGCCGAAGTCGCGTGCCCAGCCCTTGGTGTAGGCCGAGACGGCGCCCTTGGTCGCGGCATAATCGGCAACGCCGGGAAACAGGCTCCGCTCGCCGAGAATCGAGCCGATATTGATGATGCGGCCGCCCTCGCCAAGGTGCGGCTCAGCGGCGGTGACCGCGGCAGCGACGCCGCTCACGTTTACGTCGAAGAGCCGCTCGCGGGCGGACACGTTGTTTGCGGGGGTCGCCGCACCATTCCTGCCGCTGATGCCGGCGTTATTCACGAGAATATCGAGATGCCCGAAATGCTCGACGACATGCTTCACCAGGGCTGCGACCTCCGAAGGATTGCCCTGGTCGGCCTGAAAGGCGGCGGCCTTGACGCCCTTCTTGCGCAACTCCTTGACCACGGCCTCGGCTTTGGCGGCTGAGGCCGCGTAGCTGATGGCGACGTCGGCGCCGTCGTCAGCGAGCGCCTTGGCTATGGCGGCGCCAATGCCGCGCGAGCCGCCGGTCACCAGAGCAACTTTTCCGTTGAGGTTGGATTTTCCGTTGAGTTCCTTTGACATGGGTCCATCTCCGTGTGCGAGAGTTATTTAGCGTTCGCTACATATGTGGCTCTGGACCCAGCCTTTCAAGGGCATTATATAATGCTCACTACAGATAGGGGAGGTGCTAGGGATCGAAAAAATGGCAGGAGACAGGGCCGTGGCGATTGGCCGCCCCCGCGCATTCGATATGGATCAGGCGCTCGACCGCGCGCTCGACGTGTTCTGGCGCAAGGGCTACGAGGGCGCCAGCATTTGTGACCTGACGGCGGCGATGGACATCAATCCGCCAAGCCTCTACGCCGCGTTCGGCAACAAGGAAGGCCTGTTCCGCAAGGCGGTCGACCGTTACACGGCGAGGCATGCGGGCTTCTTGCAAGAGGCGCTGGCGTTGACCAAAGCGAAGGACTGCATCAAGGCGTTGTTGCGTCGCACCGCCGATTCATTGACGGACGAGAGCACCCCTCCAGGATGCCTGCTGGTCCAGGGCATTGCCGGTGCGGGCGAGCATGCCAAATGCATCAGCGATGAGCTCTGCGCCAGGCGCGCCGCCAATGAAAAAGCGATCCGCGAGCGGCTGAAGCGGGCCAAGACCGAAGGCGATTTGCCAAAGGACGCCGACCCCTCCGCGCTCGCCCGCTTCATAGCGACGGTGACCCAAGGCATGGCGGTGCAGGCTGCGGCAGGCGCGAGCCGCGCGGAACTTCGCCGGGTCGCCGAGACGGCGCTGCGCGCCTTTCCGACCAGCTAATTCCTGGCGTCTTTGGCCGGCTTATTGGGCTTGGGTTTCTCGGCCTGCGGCTTCAAGAGAAGCTCGGTCTCGACAGCTTCATACCCACCAGCCCACAAACCACGCTCCCCACCAAGACCGAAAAAGTGACCGTCGAGCGCACCGAGACGGTCACGGTCACCGAGGAGGAGACAAAGGAACTCACCACCGAGGAGCGCGAAGCTCTGGCAAGGAAGATGGGTATTACCGTGCCGCTCGGGCTGCGCTCGACCACGGCGCGCAAGGCCTATCTCAATATGCGCCAGGTCCCGACCACCAAAACGGTCAAGGTGAAGAAACAGAAGAAGCGAACCTTCAAGGAGGTGATCGAGAAGACGCTGCCGCGCAAGACCACGGTCAACGCCATCGCGTCGGGCGGATACAACTACGCTACCAACACCAATCAAGCCGATATCGATATCATCGCCGACTCGATCGACAGCCAGAACGCCAATCTGTTGATCCTGGTGCCCGCGGGCCGCACGGAGGACACGGTCGCCTTTTTGTTGGGGCCATCGGCGGTACGCTACGCGACGCTCGATACGAGTTCCTTTGACGCTCTGAACGGCAACATCACCTATACGCGGTTGCTTGGGCGAAAGCAGACCGCGCCGGGACTAGCAACGGGCGGCACGGCGAGAACGGACCTGCTCACCATGGGGCTCGACGGCACGTCGGTCTTAGAGCCCGGCTTCGGCGCCGAGCAGATCTCCATCGCCACGCCGTCGATCGGCTGGTCGCGCTCGAATATCGGTTTCGGCACCAAGCTTTGCGGCGAGAAAGGCGCCGAGGCCTATTGCTATTACGCCAATTTCTCGGTCTCGTTGCGCGAGAGCCTTGCCGATATCGAGACGCAGACCTCGACTCAGGCCGTGATCGAAACGACGATCGGCTGGCATCCGCCGGTGAAGAATCTGTCGGTCTCGGCGACCGGCAGCGTGCAGGGCGTGGCATTCGCCGACTATCCCGGCGGACGGCAGGACGTCGTGCTGATCGGCAGCGGCAGCCTCAACTGGACGCCTTCGGAGAAGCTGTCGTTCAGCGCCGGCGTGAGCTTCACGCAGCAGCTTTCGACCCAGTCCGATCTCGATTGGAATGGATGGAACGCCTATCCGCAGGCAGTGCTCAACCTGAAATTTTATTGAATCTCCGCCATTAGTGATGGCTTCAGCGTGAAATAAGACCGCGCTTTATCGCCCGCTCGACTCGCGGCATGATAGCAGCATGAAGCTGCTGACCTCGATGCTTTGCCTTGCGCTCTCGGTCGCGCCCGCTTTTGCCGGGCCCGCGGTTGAGCAAAATGGGCCGCTAGCGCCTTGCGCGCCGCCGCAATCAGGAACGGGCAGCGATAGCTCGCAGACCCGGCCCGCGCCGTCCTGGGGCGTCGAGATTGCCACCTCATTCTCCAAGGACGACGCGCTTGCGCAATTCGCCAAGGCCAAACAGGATTATGCCGACATCCTTGGGTCGTACGAGCCGATGGTGATCGAGAGCTGCGACCTGCATATGGGCACCAGCCTGCAATATTCGGCGCGGATCAGCACGGACAGCCGCGATGCCGCCGACGCGCTCTGCGCCAAATTGCAGAGGGCCGGGGGCGCCTGCATCGTGCAAAAGAACTAATCCACAAGACAGAAATCGGCCCCGGGCCTGCTTGCTACTATTCTGAGTTTCGGTTCAAGGGTCCTAGTCTCTTGAGGGGCATGATGCGCATCTCGCGGATCGCCTTATTCGTTTTGGCGCTTCTCCTTGCCGGCTCGCCTTGCAAGGCGGGGGAGGCCGTGCCCGCCCTGGGCGAGGCCGGCGTCAAGCAAGCGGGCCTCGCGTTGGCTGGGCCCAAGCCGTTCGTCGACATCGTCTGTCCGATCATGCAGCAGCAGGCTGAAGCGAGAGGCTTGCCGCCGATGCCGTTCGTGCGGCTGATCTGGAAGGAGAGCCGGTTCAATCCGCAAGCCGTCAGCCCGAAAGGCGCGCAAGGCATCGCTCAGTTCATGCCGGGCACGGCGGAGGAGCGGGGTCTCTACGATCCATTCGAGCCCAAAATGGCGATCATGCATTCGGCAAGCCTGCTCGCCGATCTTCGTCGAGAGTTCGGCAATTTCGGCCTCGCGGCCGCGGCCTATAATGCGGGCGCTGAGCGGGTGCGGAACTGGCTCGCGGGCTCGGGCGGGCTGCCAGGCGAGACGCAGAATTATGTCGAGTTCGTCACCGGGCGCGCGGCGGAGGAATGGAAGCTCGCCGAGACCGAGCTTCCCGAGGCGCTCAAGACCGCAGGCCTTGAGGTACAAGATTCCTGCCGCAAGCTCGCGCCGCTGGTGGTGCGGGCGGTGTACGAGAGCGAGCCGCTCACCGCGAGCGGGGCTTGGCGGCCTTGGGGCGTGCAGGTCTCGACGTCGTTCTCGAAGGCGAAAGCGCTCGCCCAGTTCGGCAGGCTGAAGCGGCAGCATGCCTCGCTCCTCGGAGGACGCGAGCCCTTCGTGCTGCCCGAGCGGAATTTAAGCCGCGGGCGCCGCTCCATGTACATGGTGCAGATCGGCTCCGACAGTCGCGATGACGCCGCCAAGCTTTGCGCATCGCTGCGCTCCGCCGGCGGCGCCTGCATCGTGCAGAAGAACTGAGCTCCAGGCTAAAAGGCCATGCTCGCATTCGCCCACAGCGTTCCTTCGCGTTCGAGCTGATAGCCGTTCGGATCGTCCATCACCGGCTGAAGCCACTCGGCCGAGAGCCTCAATCCTCTGAGCGCGCCGTTCGGCACGACGGTGTTGACGCCGAAGCCGATATCCCAGAAGCGCCCGCCATAGTTGGCCTGGAGATCGGGCGGGCTCGAATGATTGTGGGCCGCGTTGTAATGGCATTCGATGGGTGACTGCTCGGTATAGAGACCGCGGATTGATGCCGAGATCCAATTGGCGAAGCGATAGCTGCCCCAGCCGGTTGCCTGGAACACGTCGCCAAGCCGGTAGCCGCTCATTCTCTAGCCGGACCACGCCGAGCACCTGCGCGCCCCAGGCTAGATGGTTGGCGCGGCCGGTATAGGTGATGCTGGGGACAAAGTCCCAGGTGCCGGAGCCCGGCTGCATGCCGTACTGGGTGAAGACGCCATCCACCTTCCTGTCGACCGAGCCGGTCGGCGCGCTGAACATTGGGTCGATTTGCAGATGGTAGCCGGGACCGTCGGCGAGCCTGAACTCCGGGCCGAAGATGGTGTCGCCCCAGCCCTCGGTGCTGTGGGAATGCGCCCCCATATGCGCGCGCTCCTCAGTATGGCCCATATCCATGCCCATTCCGCGGTCGTCGTGGGCCATGCTCGGCGTGCCCTTGAGCCGGCACCATGGTCATCTCATGACTCATCCACATCGGCATCACCATCAGCGTGACCCAGTTGGCCGGCGCATACATGATGTCGAGCATGTACATGTTCATGGTCATGTCGCTCGGCTTCATCGAGCAGCTATGCCCTGGACAGCCATTGTCGATGACGTTCTGGTCATCGACGGAGTCCGTCCCGTGCAGCATGTCGCCACCCGCGAAGCTGCCCGCGGAGCGGAAGCCCACCATGACCTCGCCCTTCTTATGCACTGTCAAAGTCTTCAGTGGGGTGCAATGTCTCAGTGGCGCTATAAGACGACTGGTATAAGTTCCCGCCAAGCGGGGGACATGACCTAAGTAGTCAAAGCCGAGCCAGAACTGATACGGCCGCGGGAGGGCCGATGCTCACCATCTACGAGAACCGCTCCGGAGCACTCGAGCGCCAGAAAGGCAAGCCGAGGATCACCGAGGCTGCCGTCTGGGTCGATCTGCTCAATCCGACGCCCGAGGAAGAGAAGCAGATCGAGCGGGCGCTCAAGCTCGACGTGCCGACGCGCGAGGAGCAGCAGGAGATCGAAGTGTCGAGCCGGCTCTATCAGGAGGACGGCGCGCATTTCATGACCGCGACCGTGATGTATCAGCCGGAGGAGGGTGAGCCCCGGATGACGCCCGTCACCTTCATTCTCGCCGGCCAACGCCTCATCACGCTGCGTTATGCCGAGCCGCGCGCCTTCTCCATCTATGTGGCGCGCTGCAACCGCGCCGAGACGGACCTGAAAAGCGGCGCCGCCATCCTGATCGGCTTGCTGGAGACGATCATCGACCGGCTCGCCGATTTTATCGAGCGCATCCAGGCGGAGGTCGAGGGGCTGTCGCATTCGATCTTCGAGATCAAAGGCGGGATGGCGTCGCGACAGCGGCGCTTCGACGTGCTGCTG
>JBAUOI010000117.1:0-14553 GCA_049579665.1 Methyloceanibacter sp. | reverse complement strand
GAGCTCAGGCTGAGCCCCGGCGCGAGCCGCTACGTCTCGCGCGGCGGGGAGAAGCTCGCAGCGGCACTCGATGCCTTCGGCTTCGACCCCAGGGGTACGGTAGCGCTCGATATCGGCGCCTCGACCGGCGGCTTCAGCGACGTGCTGATCGCGCGCGGCGCGGCCAAAATCTATGCGGTTGACGTCGGCAGCGGCCAACTCCACGCTAAGCTTCGGGTCAATCCTCGGGTTGTGGCCCTGGAAGGCACCGACGCCCGGGCGCTCGACCGGAAGGTGATCGGTGAGGACGTCACGGCGATCGTCGCCGATGTGAGCTTCATCAGCCTCACTCTGGCACTCCCGGCGGCTCTGAAGCTCGCCGCGCCTCGGGCTTGGCTGGTGGCTCTGGTTAAGCCGCAATTCGAGGCAGGCCGCGCGACCGTCGGCAAAGGCGGGATTGTCCGGAAGGCCGCCGACCGGAAAAAGGCTGTGGAAAAGGTCCGCGACTTCATCGAGGCCGCCGGCTGGACGGTCGTGGGCGAGATCGCCTCGCCGATCCTCGGCGGCAGCGGCAACGAGGAATTCCTGATCGGCGCACGCCATGCAGCTTGAGGTCAGGATCAAGCGCCTCGGCGCGCAGGGCGACGGCGTGGCCGACGGCACCGAAGGGCCGCTCTTCGTCCCCTTCGCTTTGCCGGGGGAGCTCGTAAAGGTCGATGCCGAACCTGGTAGCGATCGCGCCGGTCTGATCGAGGTGCTTGAGCCGAGCCCCGAACGCGTTGAGCCGATCTGCCCGCATTTCGGCATTTGCGGCGGCTGCGCCCTTCAGCATCTCGAGGAGGGCGCCTATCTCGCCTGGAAGCGTGAGCTGGTGGTGGCCGCCTTTCGCTCGCGCGGGCTCGAAGCCGAGGTCGAGCCCGTGCGGCCCGTGCTGCTCGGCAGTCGAAGGCGCGCCGCCTTGGCGCTCGGCAGATCGAAGGCGCGGATCGCACTCGGCTATCGCCGCGCGCGCTCGCATGAGCTGATCGACATCGATGTCTGCCCGATCCTGTCTTCTCGCATCGTCGAGCGTCTGCCCAAGCTGAAAAGCGCGCTGGCGCCGCTCCTGGGCGGCAAGCGCGAGGCGAGAGTGAGCGTGACCGAGACAGAGAGTGGCCTTGATATTGCGCTCGACGGCGTGAGCCCGAGCCCGGCGTCGCTTGGTGCCTTCGCCGGCAAGGCCGGATCGCTCGGCGTGGCGCGGCTCACGGTGGACGGCGAGAGCATCGGCCCGGAGGCCGCGCCGGAGATCGACCTCTCCGGCACTCAGGTTCGGCTGCCTCCGGGCGCCTTCCTGCAAGCCTCGCGCGAGGCGGAGGTGACACTTGTCGAGCTGGTCCGGGAAGGCGTGAGCGGCACGAAGCGCATTGCCGACCTGTTCGCCGGACTCGGCACCTTCACCTTTGCCCTCGCCAGGGATGCCGCGGTCGATGCCTTCGAGGCCGACGAGGGGGCGCTCGCCGCGCTTGCCGAAGCCGCGCGCAAGACGCCCAGGCTCAAGCCGGTCCGTGGCATCCTCCGCGATCTCTTTCGCTCGCCGCTGAGCGCCAAGGAGTTCAAAGCCTACGACGCCGTGGTGCTCGATCCGCCGCGCGCCGGCGCTGCCGCCCAGGCCGAGACGCTCGCCAAGTCGGAGGTGCCGCGGCTGGTCGCCATCTCCTGCAATCCCGGCACGCTCGCCCGCGATCTCCGCATCCTGGTCGATGGCGGCTACCGCATCACCCGCGTTACGCCGGTCGATCAGTTCCTCTTCTCGCCGCATGTCGAGGTGGTCGCTTGTCTTGCGCGGTAGGGTGGGCAACGGCATTGCCGTTGCCCACGCGAAATTGGTGGGCACGCTTCGCTTGCCCTACGTGCATGACGAGCGCAGCAGCCTCGCGACATAGGCCGGCACGATCTCTGTCGCCGGGCCATAGGCGGCTTCTGCGAACAGGCTGGCGCCTTCGGATGGCTCGAGATTGAGCTCAACCGTATGCGCGCCGGCCGCGTGCGCCTCCGCCACGAATCCTGCCGCCGGATAGACGCTGCCGCTCGTGCCGATCGAGATGAACAGGTCGCAGGCGACCAGCGCCGCGTAGATGCGGTCCATCTCGCGCGGCATCTCGCCGAACCACACCACGTCGGGCCGCATCGACCCGGCATGCCCGCAAGCCGCGCAAACCGTCTCGATGGAAAGGTCCTCGGCCCAGGAATAGCTCGCGAGACACGCGGCACACAGCGCGCGGCAAAGCTCGCCATGCATATGGATCAGCGCCTGCGTGCCGGCCGCTTCATGCAGTCCATCGACATTCTGTGTGACGGTGAGGACGCGGCCGCCATGGTCGCGCTCCAGTCGCGCCAGCGCCGCGTGCGCCGCGTTCGGCCGCGCCTCGCCAAGCAGCTTGCGGCGAAAATTGTAGAATTCATGCACGCGCGACGGATTGCGCGCAAAGCCCTCTGGCGTCGCCACCTCCTCGAGATTGAACTCCGCCCAAAGTCCGTCTTTGTCGCGGAAGGTGCCAAGCCCGCTCTCGGCTGAAAGCCCAGCGCCGGTCAGGACCACAATGCTGCTGAAAGCCATCAGCCCTTGCCGGTCTGGCCGCGATGGCGGAGGTAATGGTCGGCGAGCACGATGGCCACCATGGCCTCGCCGATCGGCACGGCGCGGATGCCGACGCAAGGATCGTGGCGGCCCTTGGTCGAGACTTCGGTGTCATGGCCTGACGTGTCGACCGTGTGGCGCGGCGTCAGGATCGAGGAGGTGGGCTTGACCGCGAAGCGCGCCACGATCGGCTGCCCGGTCGAGATGCCGCCGAGAATGCCGCCGGCATTGTTGGACAGGAACTCGGAGGTGCCGTCCTTCGTCATGCGCATCTCGTCGGCATTCTCTTCGCCCGAAAGCGCGGCCGAGGCGAAGCCGGCGCCGATCTCCACCCCCTTCACCGCGTTGATGCTCATCAGCCCACTGGCGATGTCCTGGTCGAGCTTGGCGTAGAGCGGCGCGCCGAGCCCCGGCGGCACGCCCTCGGCCACGATCTCGATGACCGCGCCGGCCGACGAGCCCTTCTTGCGCACCTGGTCGAGGAAATCGGACCAGACCCGCGCCGTCTTGGCATCGGGGCAGAAGAATGGGTTGTTGCCGATCTCGTCCCAGTTCCAGTTGCGCCGGTCGATCTCGTAAGGCCCGATCTGGGTAAGCGCGCCTCGCACGCGCATGCCCGGCACCACTTTCCGCGCGATTGCGCCGGCGGCAACGCGCATCGCCGTCTCCCGCGCGGACGCGCGACCTGAGCCCCGCCAATCGCGCAAGCCGTATTTCATCTGATAGGTGTAGTCGGCGTGACCCGGCCGGTACTTGTCCTTGATCTCGCTGTAGTCCTTGGACCGCGCATCGACATTTTCGATCTCGAGCGCGATCGGCGTTCCGGTGGTGAGCTGTGCGCCGCTTTCATCCGTGAACACGCCGGAGAGGATGCGCACCTGATCCGGTTCCCGACGCTGCGTGGTGTAGCGCGACTGGCCCGGCTTGCGCATGTCGAGAAAAGCCTGGATCTCGCCCTCGGTAACTGGGATGCCGGGCGGGCAGCCGTCCACCACGCAGCCGATCGCCGTCCCGTGGCTTTCGCCCCAGGTGGTGATGCGGAACAGATGGCCGAAGCTGTTATGCGACATGGGCTTATATAACCCGCTTCTAGTTTAGGGGTGGTGAAGCGTCAAATTGAGCGGCCCGAAGCTCGCTCCGTCATCCCGGCGAAAGCCGGGATCCAGGGTAACCGGCACTGGGATCGTAGGGTGGGCAAAGGCGCCTTCTGCGCCGTGCCCACCCTACGGCTCTGGATACTTACAGCAGACATGCGTTCTCCTTGCCGCGACACGTCACGCGTCCGGGGTGCGAAGGGGGATGGCGCGCCGAAAAGACGCAAAATCCTTATGGCTCCGTATCCATCGCTGGACACGGCGGGCGCCTCGCGGCGCGCCACATGCGCTCACACAGCGCATGCTTATTTGCGGACGTTTGCGGCAACGGGCCCCGCTTTCTCCGTTGAGGCCGGATCGATCTCCGCCTCAGGGCGTCAGCCAGCTCCTGGCGGGACCTCCTATTGGGTCCGGGGGGAGCTCCGATGCCGCCCGAGTGCTTCGTTGCGACGAAGCCCGCAGGCACCGCACCCCGTCCCGCCTCACGACGCCTCGAGAAACGCCCTCAGATGGACGAGGTGTGCGCATGATACGCGCGGTTTGGACGACGGGAATTATGTGGGGATACTCACCCAGTCTCGTCATCTCGGCGAAAGCCGGGATCCAGTGCAACCGGCACGGAGCGGGTAATCCTGGATACCGGCTTTCGCCGGTATGACGGAGTTCATTGTTTGCTCGGAGGATGCCAATCCCCTGGCGCGCCTACTCCTTCACCACGGAGATCGGGGGCGTCCTCGTTCTTCATGCCGACGACGTGGTAGCCCGCGTCGATATGCAGGATCTCGCCGGTGACGCCGCGGCCGAGGTCGGAAAGAAGATAGAGCGCGCCGGCGCCCACATCCTCGATGGAGACGGTGCGCCTGAGCGGCGCGTTATATTCGTTCCATTTCAGAATATAGCGGAAGTCGGCGATGCCGCTCGCGGCCAGCGTCTTGATCGGCCCCGCCGAGATGGCATTGACCCTGATCGCGCCCTTGCCGAGATCGGCGGCGAGATAGCGCACGCTCGCTTCGAGCGCGGCCTTGGCCACGCCCATCACATTGTAATGCGGCATCACCTTCTCGGCGCCGTAATAAGTCAGCGTCAGCAGCGACCCGCCGTTCTTCATCAGTTTCTCGGCACGCTTGGCCAGAGCGGTGAACGAGTAGCAGGAGATCAACAGCGTCTGGGTGAAATTGTCCTTGGTGGTGTCGACATAGCGCCCGTCCAGCTGCTCCTTGTCGGAGAAGGCGACGGCATGGACCAGGAAATCGAGCGCGCCCCATTCCTTGGCGATCGCCGCGAACACGCTTTCCACGGTCGCCTCGTCGGTCACGTCGCAGGGCAGCACCAGCCTGGAGCCGATCTCGAGCGCCAGCGGCTCGACCCGCTTCTTGATGGCATCGCTCTGATAGGTGAGTGCGACCTCGGCGCCCTGGTCGGTCACGGCCTTGGTGATGCCCCAGGCAATCGAGCGGTTATTGGCGACGCCGAACACGACGCCGCGCTTGCCCGCCATCAACTTGCCGCCGTCAGCCATAAGCGCCCATGCCCCTGTAACGGAAGGCGCTTTATAAGGCCGCAACCTCCAGGCCGGAAGGCTTAATGGTCGAGCGCCGGTTGAGGCCAATCGGCGCGGGCTAGATTAGTCCCTTCTCCACCCGCGAAAGCAAAGGGCGGAGAATGAGCGCGGTGCGCCCCGGTCGATCCTCATTTGCTGGAACGTATGCTCCTCGCGCGACCGAAGCGTCGTGAAGCGCTCCTCGGTATCCTGCGAGCTGGCTCCGTCCGCGTTCCCTCGCGCCGAACCGCCCGAAGCGGCCGCCTCGGCCTGACTGACTTGAGACATTTCAAACCCCCATTCACCCCGATAGAGACCAGGAGCCGTCAGGCTCCCGGCAGGCGACTCCTTCGATCTGTCGCTGATAGGTGCCGAGCGCGAGCGAGTAGAGGACATGGCGGCAAACCCGGCCCTGGTCGTCGCGGAAGGCCGAGACCGGCTTGATTCGGCCGACCAGCCCCCGTTCCGGCCGCTGCCAGACCAGCGTCACCCCGTCGCCGAGCTCGGACAGGGCAAGCTCGAGCGCCTGCATTGCTGCCGCCCGGTCGCTCCGGTCGAGACGCGATTTGAGCTCGTTCAGGCCAAGCCGTTGCCCCTCAAGGGCTCCAGTGACGTCCGCTCCGCTCTCCCCGGCCTTGAGGGGAAGAGGGGCGGGCGCGAATAACGAAAGTGCAAGAGCGCCCGCCCCAATGATGATAGGAGCGTTCCAACGGAACGTACGCATAACCAACTCGTCCCCAACTCGACGCGGTACTCAACTGAAACCCCCGCGCCCACTATCAACGAAACCCATGGTGCCCTATCAGGGTGAGCAAAACGTAAATGCCCGTGCCGCTCGGGGATGGCTTTAAAAAAAAGCCGGCTGAGGGGCCGGCGAGGATGTGCGAGTGATGGACGACCGATCGAAACAGCAAGGCGCGGGGCTGGATTTCACCGAGGCCGGCGATCCATTCGCGCTGTTTTTTGCCTGGATGGCGGAGGCCGAGGCCTCCGAGCCAGCCGACCCGGAGGCCATGGCGGTCGCCACTGTCGACGCGGACGGTCTGCCCAATGTGCGGATGATTCTCCTCAAAGGCGCCGATGAGCGCGGTTTCGTTTTCTATACGAATTGCGAGAGCGCCAAGGGCAACGAGCTTGGTGCGACGCCTAAGGCCGCGCTGCTGTTCTACTGGAAGAGCCTGGGGCGTCAGATCCGCATGCGCGGGTCGGTCGAACCGGCGACTGAAGCAGAGGCCGACGCCTATTTTGCCACGCGCCGCCGCGAGAGCCGCATCGGCGCTTGTGCCTCGCGCCAGTCGCGGCCGCTTGCCTCACGCGCCGCGCTTGAAGCCGAAGTCGAGCGCCTGACCAAGGGCTTCGGCGATGGGCCCGTGACGCGGCCGGCTTATTGGCGTGGCTATCGGCTGATCCCGCTCGAGATCGAGTTCTGGCAGAACGGTCCCTTCCGGCTGCATGACCGAATCGTGTTCCGGCGCGCCAACCCGCAAGCGCCTTGGACCAAGACCCGTCTCTTTCCCTGACGCGTGCCGGGCAAGCCAATGACGCATAACTCTGAGGAAGAGCGGAGGGTGCTGATCCTGACCGGCGCGTCGCGCGGCATCGGCCACGCGACCGTCAAGCGCTTCTCATCCGCCGGCTGGCGCGTGATCTCCTGCTCGCGTCATCCCTTTCCCGAAGACTGCCCCTGGGAGGCGGGCGAGGAGAATCACATCCAGGTCGATCTCGCCGATCCCGACGATGTCATCCGCGCCGTCGCCGAAATGAAGCTCCGGCTGAAAGCGCAGAAGGGCAGGCTGCACGCGCTCGTCAACAATGCGGCGATCTCGCCGAAAGGCGAGGGCGGCAGCCGGCTGAGCTCACTCGGCACGCGTCTGGAAGATTGGAAGACGGTGTTCCAGGTCAATTTCTTCGCGCCCATCATGCTGGCGCGCGGGTTGATCGGCGAGCTTGAGGCCGGGTCCGGCAGCGTCGTCAATGTCAGCTCGATCGCGGGCTCGCGCGTGCATCCTTTCGCCGGCTCCGCCTATGCCACCTCCAAGGCGGCGCTTGCGGCGCTGACCCGTGAGATGGCCGCCGATTTCGCGCCGCGCGGCATCAGGGTGAATGCGATCTCTCCCGGCGAGATCGACACGGCCATTCTCTCGCCCGGTACCGAGACGATTGTTGCCGCAATTCCGATGGGCCGCCTCGGCACGCCGGAGGAGGTGGCCAAAGCCATCTATTTCCTCTGCACCGAGCAGTCGAGCTACATCAACGGCGCCGAGCTGCTCATCAACGGCGGCCAGCACGTGTGAGCCAAAGAAAAGAGCCCGCCGGAAGGGCGGGCTCGAGTGGGAGCGGGAGGAGTGGAGAACGAAATCGGGCTAAGCGGTCCAGTCGGCGCCGGGGGGGACGAGCGGCACGCGGAAGAGCGGGCGTGACGAGGAGCCGGGCGAATGCGAGTGGAAACTCTTTGCCGCGTCGGGGGCAGCCGCCGGCTGAACGGCAGTTACGAGCCAGACTGAAATGACGCTGACAAGGATGGTTCCCAGAGTGCTGCTCACAAGCGCATTCGGAAACGAGAGCTTTGTCATTTTGCGGGTCATGGCGAATTCCTTGGGGCTGCTCGACAGGCTAAAAGAGATGTCCTAGGCGCCAAGCACGGGGGAGAATGACTGGGCGGTGGCGAGCCAGACTGATGCCAGGCTGACGATCGTGGCGAAGGTGCTGCACACCAGGACGTAGGGGAAAGAAGTGTCGGTGAAGTTGGTCATCTTGAATTCCTCTTCTGAAGCGCCGCTCAAGACCCCCTTGAGCTCTAAGCGTGAGAGGATCATGCCGGACCACATCGATTCCCGCTGTGGCATTTGTCACACCGCGGAACGCCTGGATTTCCGCCGAATTTTGGCTGGTCGGCGCGGCTCGGGCACCCTGTGAACGGCCGACATGCCCGCACCACAAACCTGCCACGCGGGCGATGTAGTCCAGATGTCCGGCCGCGACGCCAGCGACCTTCGCCTCTTCCAGCGTGGTGAGTAGACTGTCGCGGCCGAGCGCAAATTCGCTATAAAGGCCTCAGGCGGGACGGGGTCCCTGGCGAAACCACTTGGCTTTGAGATGAGGGCTGCGAGTTGAGCTTCTCGATGGCGCGCTATGCGACCGCCCGTTACTCCGTCAAGGAGGCGCGGGAAGCCACTTGGGCGCGGCGTGTCGCGCTGTTCTTCGTTCAGCTGATGATTCTCACGGTGCTGCTGCATCGCTTTGCGTCGCTGACGACGCCTTCGGCGCTGAATCTGATGGCCGTGTCGATCGGCGGACTGTTCCTTGCCATCGGCATCGCCATCTTCGCCATCGTGCGCATCTGGTTCGGCGGCCAGACCGGCGCCGGCCAGGCCTTTGCCGCGATCTTCATCGCCTGCCTCGGCCTTGCCGCCCCGCTTTATTTTCTCTCGCATGCCGTCACCCTGCCGCGGACGTACGACGTCGAGACGACGCCGGACGAGCCGCTCGACTTCAAGATGCTCAACACCATGCGCCCAGTCGACGCCAACCCAATCGTCGAGCCGGACGACGCCGCCATCGAGTTGCAGGACGAAGGCTATCCCGATATCGGGCCGATGTCGCTCGAGCGCTCGGCCCCGGAGGTGTTCAGCCTCGTGCATGAGGCGGTCGAGCGGCTCGGCTGGACCATCGTCTTGAATGAAACTCCGGGCGACACCGGTGCCGGCCGCATCGAGGCGACCGACCGCACGCTGGTTATGGGTTTCACCGACGACGTGGTCGTGCAGGTGAAAGGCGACGACGCGCATGCCATCATCGACGTCCGCTCGGTGTCGCGCTACGGCATGCACGATCTCGGGGCCAATGCCGCGCGCATTCGCAAGCTGTTCGAGGAAGTCACGGCCGCGCTGGAGAAGGGCGAGAAGACCGTGCTGGAGCAGGCTGAGCCCAAGAAAGAGGAGCCCGCCGCCAAGAAGGGCACGACCAATAAGAAGGGCTCTAAGAAGAAGGGCGGAGGTAAAAAGCGCTCAACCAATCGGCCGACCCCTCAGCCGCTACTAAGTCCCGATTGATCAGGTGCTCGAGATGCGCGAGCACGGAGAGTGCCGCAGCTTCCTTCAGCCCGGCATCGAGCGTGCCGTAAAGTCTCTCGACGATGCGCGGAATGGTGCGGACGCCTTCGTCTAGGCAGGCGAGGATGGTCTGCTCCCGCCATTTGCGGTGCATGATATAGGCCTTCACCACGCGCTGCGGCGTCTGGATGCGGCCGCCATGCGCCGGCAGGAACATCTTGTCGTGACGCTGCATCAGCCGTTCCAGCGAGTTGAGGAACTGCGCCATGTTGCCTTCCGGCGGCGCGATCGCGGTGGTGTTCCATCCCATCACATGATCGCCGGTGAACACCGTGCGCTTGCCGACCAGCGCGAAGCAAAGATGATCGGGCGCGTGGCCCGGCATATGCAGCACGTCGAGCGCGAAGCTCTTGGCCCTGACCGTGTCGCCGTCTCCGAGTTTCCGGTCCGGCTCGAAGGCGGGATCGACAAACGCATCGCCGAGACCCGGCGCGCCGGCGCCGCGTGCCGTGCCGGTCGGCCCGAACGCGCAGAGCTCGCCGCCGAGAAGCGCCTGCAAGCCCCGCGCGCCATCGCAATGGTCGCGATGGCTATGCGTCACCAGGATATGTGCGAGGCGCTCGCCTTTGATCGCGGCGGCGATCGCCTTCAGGTGCCGCTCGTCGGCGGGACCCGGATCGATGACGGCGACCTCGCCGCTGCCGACAATGTAGCTATTGGTGCCGAGAAAGGTATAGGGGCCGGGATTATTGGCAACGATGCGCCTGATGCCGGGCGCGACCTCTTGGGCGACGCCATAATCGACATCCTGACTGCGATTGAAGGCAAGCGCTGCCGACATGGTCTCTTATGGATGTTGGTCTTCTCGTCGAACCCGCGCCTATTGTAGCGGAGCGCAAGGTTTGCGGCATGCCGCCCTCCCGCCAGCGTTAACTTTTCCATCGCTTTTTGCGCAAAATGAGGCCTATCACAGGCACTTGGGCGTTTCGCGGCAGCCGTAATTGAGCGCGAGGCCTGAAATCGCCAAGTGCAGAGTCTCGCCGTGCAACCAGGGGAAACAAGTCATGAGCAAGCGGAGAGCCGTTGGATTAGCCATCTTGGCGGGTTTTGGCTTGGCGTTGCCACGATCCAAGGGCTCGGCGCCAAGGACACCGCTCCAGTCTTTCTCGTGGCGGAGGTCGAGGTGAGCGATCTCGAGGGGTACATGAAAGACTATGTCGCGCTGGTGCAGAAATCGCTCGAAGCTTCCGGCGGCCGCGTCCTGGCGGCCGGGCAAACCGTCACGGCCGTCGAGGGCACCCCACCCAAGGGCCGGGTTGTGATCATGCAGTGGGGACAGCCTCGACCAGCTCAAGGCCTGGCCTGAGTCGGCGCAATATAAGGAGGACCGGAAGATCGGCGACAAATACGCGACCTTCCGGATCTTCGCGGTCGAGGGCCGGAAGCAATAGGCCTAATAGACGCCGCTGCACCTCCGGTAGCGATCCCACCAATAGGCGCTGCCCGTCACCACGGCGCGCCGGTAGAGATAGGTGCAATTGCCGCCATAGGAATAGAGCGGGAGGCCGTACCAGGGGTAATAGCCGTATCTGCGGTAATGACCGTAATGGTGGTGGTTGTCGTATTTGCCCGACCAGCCGCGATAGGCATATTTGCCGCCGGGGTTGGTGTGGAACTTCGAGCCGCTGCCGCGATAGACATATTTCCCGCCGGGATTGGTGTGGAACTTGCCCACGCCGCCGCCCACGTACTTGCCGCCAGGATTGGAGTGGAACTTGCCGAGGTTGCCGCCGCCGATATGCACGGCGCCGCCTCTGCCGCCGCCGCCGCTAAAATGAGCGCCGCCGCCGCGGCCGGCTTCAGCCATCGACATTGCACCGATCAGCGCGAAACAGGCGGCGACGCCGATGGCTAGCGCACGCCTCATCAGATTCTTACGCATTGTTCGCCTCCTTGTTACTCGTCTCGCTTTCAGTCCTTTTGCTACGCCGATTTTGGCGCTTCCGCCTTGATCCTACTCAACCGCCGGGGGCGGGCTGCGTTCCTTGCGGCACCGCTCTTCACGTGGGTAACGCCGGAAAATTCACAAGACCCGAAAGCTGTCAGGACCGAGCTAAACCGCGAGCCACAAGAGAGCCATGCCGGCGAATGCCGCGGCCATGGCAACGGCGCACACGCTCGTCCACCAGAGACCTTCGCGCAGCCGATAGCGCCACTCGACCCTTCGCGAGACGGAGCGGAACCGTCGCCGAAGCCGGCCGGCCTCTGCCTCGGGGTTGCGGTCAGGGGATTTGAACGACGCCATTCAATTCGTCCAAACGAACGGATCGTGCCGTTACAGCAAGAATGGCTTAATGACGGGTTCCTGTTGCGAGTGGTATGGCCGAAATTTTTCGACAAATCTTCGGCGGTTTCCTCAACATCGCGCGGAGTCCCGCTCGCAATTCTTCGCCCTTATCCAGGCGATGATTTTCCAAATCTTGTCCTCGGTGGTGATGATCTCACCATAGGGAGGCATCGGCCCAACGACATTCTCGGAACCTTTGCGCACGAAGCCTTGCTTTTGGAAGGCGTTCTCGGGGCTGAGACTTCCGGTGCCGAGTGTGATCAGGCGGAACAGGGTGTCGTCATCGCTGCCGTAGATCCAAACCTCATTGGTGAGAGGTGCCGCCATTCCTCCACCGCCTCCACCGCCGTGACACCCGCCGCAGTCATACGCTTGGAATAGTTTGCGTCCCTCCTCGGCGACACCAGCGAAGTCGACGTAAGGACTCTTCAGTTGACCTCGCGGCGTGCTCGTCACGCGTTCCACGGGCGCCGTGGTTTCCGCGGCCGCAATATCACAGCCGATAAGGCCGGCTACGATCGCACCCAGCAAAAGCCTATGGAGATTTTTGGTCATCACGACCTCATGCGCGCGGCTTAAGTCTCAAAAGCACCCCTCAGGCCGCGGACCTGAGGGGGTTTATCGAAGTAGCATTCATGTGCCATAGCCCCATTGATCACGGGCTTATTCGGCAGCCCCAGATGCATACAATTTGCCAGTCTCGACGATCGCCAGCGTGTCGGCCGCGCTGCCGCACTGGAGGCCGATCGACTTGTTCTGGGCGGTATCGATGTGAACCACCTGACGAGGATCGAGGGTGACCCGGAACCCCGCAGCGGAATCACCACTTTCGTCATCGCGGTCCCACATCACAACGTGCATTCCGCAATGGCTGCCATCTGCCTCGTAAAAGGCGAGGACACCTTTGCGGCCAACCGTCGTGATGATGGGGTCGTTGGGACCGACCGGCCCAAGGACCTCTGTAAGGTCATTGGCACGTGCAGGGAGACCAAACCCGCCAAGAACGACGAGAGTGCCCACCGCAGCGACCCCTAATTTCTTGCTGAGAGCGAACATGTTGAATCTCCTTTTAACTGGGCTCAGACGCATTCTGAGCTTGAGGGAGATTCTGGATCATTCCCCCGAAATACGCTGTGGCCATTGCCACAAGCCTTCGCATTTTCTGGCATCCGTGCCTTGAACGAGATGACGGGGCGCGTCCTCCGCAGGCCCGCCCGCCGCTGGCAGCGTTGAATATGCGTGCCTTGCGCGCTGACTATGCAGTATCCTGTTGCAACGATGCAGCCTGGACAGCGGCGATGGCTGGGTCCCAAATCAAACAACCTCAATATTCGCTTGAGAGCGTCGCGATCTTCCGAGGCCTCTCGGCGCCCGCTCTGGAGCGAATTAAACGACGTTGCAGTTGCCGTCGCTACGAGCCGCGCGAGTCGATCGTTGGCCATTTGGATACCTCCGATGAGGTGTTCTTCCTGCTCACGGGCAGTGCCCGGGTCACCGTCCGCTCCACCGACGGCAAGGCGGTCAACTTTCGCGAGTTGAGTCCCGGCGGCATGTTCGGGGAATATGCCGCCATCGATGGGCGCCCGCGCTCCGCCAACGTCGAAGCAAGAACGAGTTGCCTCGTCGTCTCAATGCCGGCTGACGCCTTCCGTGAGCTCTTAGAGGCGGAGCCGAAGGTAGCGAAAACTCTGCTGGAACATTTCGTCAGAGAAATCCGGGAGCTTACGACTCGCGTATTCGAATTCAGCACGCTCGCCGTGCGGTATCGCATCCAAGCCGAGGTCTTGCGGCTTGCGCAGTTGTCAGCGTGCAAAGGCAAGGTCGCTCGCATTGTTCCCGCGCCTACGCACGCGGAAATCGCCAGCCGCACGAGCACTCACCGTGAGGCCGTCACCCGCGAACTCAATCGCCTTGCCAAAATGGGCATCCTCGAACAACGCAACAGAGAATTATGGATCACGGATGTCGATCGGTTGGCTGCACTCGTGCAGGATGCTGGAGGGGAGTAGAGCCCTTGAGCAAGCCCGGTTTTTGCGGTGTGCAAACATGCCACAGCGCGACAGCAAAGTGATGAGCCGTGAGCTTTGATTGCCGAACAAAATGGGATTTGTGCTGTAGTGAGAGGCTGGCGGGTTCGTCCAGAAATCGCGCAGGGTATTTCGTAACAGCGTGGTGCTGCGATGATGAGGTCGGGCATTTTCGGGGCGGCGCTTTTGTGCGCGGCCATGCTGCCGGCCTACGCGGAAAGCGACATCACGCTCAGCGGTAACGCCGTTTTCACGACGCAGTACGTCGACCGGGGCATTACGAACTCAGCCCAAAAGCCGGCCGTGCAGCCCGAGTTCGATCTCACCTACAAGGAGATTTTCTACGCGGGCATCTGGGGGTCCAACGTGAACTTTGGCGCCGGGCCGAACGGTCAGGACGTCGCCAGCACCGAAATCGACTATTATGCAGGCGTTACGCCAACCTTGGGCAAGTGGGCCTTCGATTTTAGCACCTATTATGTCACTTATCTGGGCGCCTTCGATCCCGATGGCGAGTTCGACTATGTCGAGATCTGGACCGGCGTCTCGCGCAAATTCTTCGACGACAAACTGAAACTCACGATCTACAACTACTGGTCGCCTAATTATTTCGGTGAGACCGGCGACAATGATGTGCTCGAACTCAGTTCCGAGTGGACGTTTAACAAGGTCTGGTATTTCACACCAAAACTTGGCGGCAATGTCGGCCACCAATGGGGCGATCTGAGCCAGGGCGGCTACGACTATACTTATTGGAGTGTGGCCTTGACGCTCGGCTTTAACGAGAAAGAGAAACTGCCACTCGAGCTCGAGATTCGCTACTGGGATAGCGCCGATTTCAGCGGCTTCACCTGCCCGTCCTCGGGTGTGGATGCATGTCACAATCTTGTCGTT
>JBAUOI010000116.1:0-5516 GCA_049579665.1 Methyloceanibacter sp. | reverse complement strand
CGCCGACCACGGAAGAGGTCTATGAGCGCCCGCTCCTCGTCGTGCCGCCATGGATCAACAAGTACTACATTCTCGATCTGGTGCCGGAGAAGTCGTTCGTCAAATGGGCGGTCGAGCAGGGCTTCACGGTATTCCTGGTCTCCTGGGTCAATCCCAACATCAAGCTCGCGCAGAAAACCTTCGAGGACTATATGCGCGAAGGCATTCTCGCGGCGGTCGAGGCGGTGACCCGTCAGACCGGAAGTCCGAAGATCAACGCGCTCGGTTATTGCGTCGGCGGCACGCTGCTCGCCTCCACGCTCGCTTACATGGCGGCCAAGGACGATAACCGCATCGCTTCGGCAAGCTTCCTCGCCGCCCAGGTCGACTTCAGCGAGGCGGGCGACCTGCTGGTCTTCATCGACGACGCGCAGCTCAATTCGCTCGAAGAGATGATGGCCGAGCAAGGCTATCTCGACGGATCGCGCATGGCGGCGGTGTTCAACATGCTCCGACCGCGCGATCTGATCTGGCCTTACGTGATCAACAATTATCTGCTCGGCAAGAAGCCGTTCCCATTCGATCTTCTGTTCTGGAACGCCGACTCGACCCGGCTGCCCGCCGCCAATCACGCCTTCTATCTGCGCGAGTTCTATCATCTCAACCGGCTGAGCAAGGGCGAGATGCAGCTCGGCGGCGTGCGGCTCGATCTGTCGAAGGTCAAAATCCCGATCTACGAGCTCTTCACCAAGGAAGATCACATCGCGCCGGCGGCGTCGGTGTTCCGCGGTAGCAAACTGTTCGGTGGGCCGGTACGCCATGCCATGGCGGGGTCGGGCCATATCGCCGGCGTGGTCAATCCTCCCGCCAAGAAGAAATATCAATTCTGGTCGGGCGGGAGACCGGGCTCGCTGGAAGAGTGGACGGCGACGGCGAAGGAGACCGCGGGCTCCTGGTGGCCGGATTGGGCAAGCTGGCTTGCCGCCTACTCGGGCCCAAAGGTTCCCGCGCGCGATCCTTCGGCCGGACCTTTGCGGGTGATCGAGGATGCGCCGGGCTCTTTCGTGAAGAGCCGAGATTAGGCACGAGCGCCTATCGGCCGAGCCTTATGGAAACAGCGGCAACTGCTCGAGGCCTGTCGTCTCGTCGAAGCCGTACATCAGATTGAAGTTCTGTAGCGCCTGACCGGCCGAGCCCTTGACCAGATTATCGATGGCCGAGACGACGATGGCGCGACCGCTGATGCGGTCGGCGAACACGCCGACAAGGCAGAAATTCGAGCCCCGCACGTGTTGCGTCGCGGGAATCACGCCCTCCTCCACGACGCGCACGAAGGGGCTGTCCGCATAGGCCTTGGCAAGCGCCTTGCGCAGGTCCATGGCGTTCGCCTTGCCGGCGAGTCGCACGTAGCAGGTGCAGAGCTCGCCGCGCGACATCGGCGCAAGATGCGGCGTGAAGTTGATGGTGACGGGAGCGCCGGAGGCGAGCCCAAGCTCCTGCTCGATCTCGGGCACGTGGCGGTGATTACCGATGCCGTAGGGCGAGAGCCCCTCGCCGGCTTCCGAGAACAGAATGTTCTGCTTCAGCGTGCGGCCGGCGCCGGAGACGCCGGACTTGGCGTCGATGATGATGTCGTCGACCGCGATCAGCTTCGCCTTGGCAAGCGGCAGCAGCGCCAGCAGCACGGCGGTCGGATAGCAGCCGGGACAGGCCACCAGCCGCGCTCTCCTGATGCTGTCGCGATACTGCTCGGTGAGGCCGTAGACCGCGTCCTTGATCAGCTCCGGCGCGCTGTGCTCGTTGACGTACCATTCGGCGTAGAGTTTCGGATCGCGCAGGCGAAAATCGGCCGACATGTCGATGATCTTCACGCGCTGCGGCAGTTTGGCGATCTCGCTATGCGCGGTGCCGTGCGGCAGCCCGCAAAAAGCGACATCGACCTCACTCCAGTCGACTCCGTCCGACGTGACCAGCGCCGGCAGATCGAGGCTGGCAAGATACGGGAACACCTGTGCGAGGGGCTGCCCCGCATGGCCCTTGGCGATCAGCGCGGTGAGCTGAAGCGCGGGATGCAGCGAGGCAAGCCTGATCATGTCGGCGCCGGTATAGCCGGAGGCGCCGAGCACGGCGGCTTTGATGGCTTTATTGTTGACCATGGCGGTCACATACTCTTCGTCATTGCCGGGCTTGACCCGGCGATCCATTCCAATTGCATCTCCACTTGCTGAGGTGCAACGGCATGGATGCCCGGGTCAAGCCCGGGCATGACGAGTCAATTGGGAGAAATACTAAGACTAGCGCTTCGAGAACTGGAAGCTTCGTCGCGCTTTGGCCCGGCCGTATTTCTTGCGCTCGACCGTGCGGGCGTCGCGGGTGAGGAACCCGCCCTTTTTCAGCACGCCACGGAGCTCGGGCTCGAAGCGGGTGAGCGCCTTGGAGATGCCATGGCGGACGGCGCCCGCTTGGCCCGAAAGGCCGCCGCCGCTGACCGTGCAGACGACATCGAACTGGCCCTCGCGCTTGGCGGCGACGAGCGGCTGATTCAGGATCATCTGGAGCACGGGCCGGGCGAAATAGACGGTCTGGTCCCTGCCGTTAATGGTGATCTTGCCGCCGCCCCTCTTGACCCAAACCCGGGCGACAGCGTCCTTGCGCTTGCCGGTGGCGTAAGCGCGGCCTTGCGCGTCGACCTTCTTCTCGTAGACGCGAGGCGCCGGCGCGGCCGTCTCGCCCTTCAGCGGAGCCAGATCTTCAAGGGTCATGGTCTCGCTCATGGCGTTAGGCGCTCCTTGCATTCTTCGGATTGAGGGCCGCGACGTCGAGCTTCACGGGGCTCTGCGCCTCGTGCGGATGCTCGGGCCCTGCATAGATCCGCAAATTCTTCATCTGCTGGCGTCCGAGCGGACCGCGCGGCACCATCCGCTCCACCGCCTTTTGCAGCACGCGCTCGGGATGCTTGCCGTCGAGGATCTTGGCCGCGCTGCGATCCTTGATGCCGCCCGGGTAGCCCGTGTGCCAATGATAGACCTTGTCGGCGCGCTTATTGCCGGTCAGCACGACATTGCCCGCATTGATGACGATGATGTTGTCGCCACAGTCCATATGAGGAGTGAAGGTCGGCTTGTGCTTGCCACGCAGTCGCGTCGCGATCAGCGCCGCCAGTCTGCCGACCACCAGGCCGTTGGCATCGATGAGGATCCAGGACTTCTCGATGTCCTTGGGCGTGGCGGAAAAGGTCTTCATGGCTCGCATCTTTGGCTCGAAAGGATCGGCGCTTCTAGCGGTTCGGGTTGCAAAGGTCAACAGTCTCCAACGAAATTTTCTCCTTGGAAATCCGGTAATTAGCAATGTGGTATAATAGTACCATACTCATGACCAGAAGCTCTTGGAGTTTTTCCATAGCAAAATGTCCAGTCTAAGCATCGCCCCCTGGGAAGGGCTCGGTGTAAAGCGGTGAGGCGTCAACGCCTTACTCAAGAAAGATCCCCGATGGCCCGCTTCCTCCTCTTCGCCGCCGCGCTGCTGTTCCTTGCGCTCGGCGCGACCCCCGCGCCTGCATTGGCCGCCGACGACTTCGACCCGGCCGTCCTCGATCAGATGGCGAAGGACATGCATCAGGTTCCCCTAACCGAGGACATGATCGATCGCTTCGTCGCGTCATATCCGGAGATGAAGGAGGTCGGCGCCAAATTTCCCACGACGCAGATGCCCGACGCGGAGGGCGACAACAGCGATATCGAGTCGCTCTCGCCGGAGAAGCGCGCGGCGATGACCGCGGTCGCGACCAAGCATGGCTTCAAGGATCTCCAGGAATGGTCCGACGTCGCGCAGTCGGTGGTCATGAGCTATGCCTATCTGCGGGAGGGCAAAGGCTTGCAAGAGCTCGACAAGATGGTCGACCAGCTGGTCGCTCAGGCGGAGCAGGACAGCAAGCTGACCGAGGAGCAGAAGCAGTCGACCATCGCCAAGGTGCGCGAGCTCGGCGCCAAGCTCGCCAAGTTCCAGCCTCTCCCGCAGAATTATGAGCTTGTGGAGAAGATGATCGGCAAGGTCGCGCCGGTGATGAAAATCCAGTGACGCGATTGAAGCCAGGCTTGAGGTGACATAGGTTCGCCCGCAGGGCTGATCGGCAGCCCGCGCGGAGCGCTTGGTGGACGACAAAATCCTGTTGTGCGAGGATCAGGGTCCGGTCGCGGTTCTCACGTTGAACCGGCCCGAGGCGCGCAATTCCTTGTCCGAAGAGCTGATTGGCGCGCTCTCCTCGGCGGTTAAGGAGATCGGAAGGTCGGACGCCTTGCGCGCCATCGTCATCACCGGCGCTGGCAGCGCGTTCTCCTCGGGCCACGATCTCAAGGAACTGACCGCGCATCGCAACGACCCTGACCGCGGCCGCGCCTTCTTCGCCAAGACGATGGCCGCCTGCTCCGACATGATGCTCGCCATCGTGCGGTCGCCTAAGCCGGTGATCGCCGCGGTCAACGGCATTGCCACCGCGGCCGGCTGCCAGCTGGTCGCGAGCTGCGACCTCGCGGTGGCGAGCCAGGATGCGCGCTTCGCCACGCCGGGCGTCAATATCGGCCTGTTCTGCTCGACGCCGATGGTGGCGCTCAGCCGCAACGTCTCGCGCAAGGCCGCGATGGAGATGCTGCTGCTCGGCGAGATGGTTGGCGCGGAGAATGCAAAGTCGCTCGGTCTCGTCAATCGCGTGGTGCCGGCCGACCAAGTCGTCAACGCGGCGGTCGAGCTCGGGCGTGAGATCGCCTTGAAGCCGAAGCGCACGCTCAAGATCGGCAAGGAGGCCTTCTACCGCCAGCTCGATATGCCCCTCGACGACGCTTACGCCTATGCCTCGAAGGTCATGGTCGAGAACATGCTCGATGCCGAAGCCGAGGAAGGCATCGGTGCCTTCATCGACAAGCGCCAGCCCAACTGGCCGCGCTAACGCTTTGCGCAAACCCCTCCCCGCCCCTATCTCACTCCGATGAATCACGACGCCTATAGCGACGCCTATATCCGGGACATTCTCGCTCAGAACCGCACCATCGCCATGGTGGGAGCAAGCGCCAACACCTCGCGGCCGAGCTATTTCGCCATGAAATACCTCAAGCAGAAGGGCTTCACCGTGATCCCGGTCAATCCGGGGCAAGCCGGCAAAGAGATTCTCGGCGAGAGGGTCTACGCCTCGCTTGCCGATATCGAGCAGCCCGTCGATTTCGTCGATATTTTCCGTTCTTCCGATGCGGCACTCGGCGTCACGCGCGAGGCCATCCGGATCGGCGCCAAGGTCGTGTGGATGCAGCTTGGTGTGCGCAACGACGAGGCAGCGAAGCTGGCGGAGGCTGCTGGCTTGCAAGTGGTGATGAATCGCTGCCCGAAGATCGAATATGGGCGGCTTTGCGGCGAGCTTGGGTGGGCGGGAGTCAATTCCCGCATGCTGTCGAGCAGGCGGCCGATCCTCGGCGCCAAGGGCGTGCAGCATCGCATGCTCGGCGCCAAGGCTTGAGCCGCTTCTTTGCTATAGTCGCGCCGGTTACAGC
>JBAUOI010000115.1:0-10208 GCA_049579665.1 Methyloceanibacter sp. | reverse complement strand
CACGTAAGCCCGAACCCGGTCACCCGGACGGAAGGTTTCACGCGGCAAGGCTTCATCGCGCCGGACAATCGCTTCGCCGCGGCCCAAATCAACAATCACGTTGCCATATTCAACCCGCTTGACCGTGCCGCTCACGATCTCGCCCATGCGATCCTTGAACTCGCCGTGCTGGCGCTCACGCTCGGCCTCGCGCACCTTCTGCACGATCACCTGCTTGGCGTTCTGCGCCGCGACGCGGCCGAAATCGAGCGGGGGAAGGGGCTCGGCGATGAAATCGCCGACTTGCGCGGCCGGATTGCGGCGCCGCGCCTCCTCAAGTGAAATCTGCGTCGCCTCCATGCTCACGGCCTCGACCACTTCGAGCAGCCGCGCGAGCCTGATCTCGCCGGTCTTGGGATCGACCTCAGCCTTGATCTCGTTCTCGCTGCCATAGCGCGACTTCGCGGCCTTCTGGATCGCGTCTTCCATGGCGGTGATGACCACCTGCCGGTCGATCGCCTTCTCGCGCGCGACCGCATCCGCGATCTGCAAGAGCTCCAGCCTGTTGGCGCTGACGCCTGCCTGAGCCATCTCTCTAGCCTCCAATTGTCAATGCGCGGGCTTCCTGCCCGAAAGGTCTTGTTTGAAGCTCTCGATATCGGCGACGAGCTTCGCTTCGTTGATGAGCGAAAAGGGAAGGCCGATCGTCACCGGCTCGGCCTTGCCTTCTAGCTCGATCCTCAACCGCACCTCGTCCTTCACCACGCCTTCGATCAGGCCTTTGAAGCGCTTCCTGCCGTCAACCAGCTCCTTAAGCTCTACCTTGGCTTCATGACCCGCCCATAACGCAAAGTCGCTGGGTCGGACCAAAGGCCGGTCGATACCCGGCGAAGACACCTCCAAACGGTATTGCCCCGGCATCGGATCGTAAGCGTCAAGCACGGGCGACAGCCTCCGGCTGATCGCCGCGCAATCCTCCACGCTCATCTCGCCGCTCGGCCGTTCGGCCATGATCTGCACCGTGCCGCCGTCGCGGCCTGAGACCTTGACCCTGACCAACCTGAAGCCGAGCTCTTCGAGCACGGGCTCCGCCAGGTCGGCGATGGCCCGCGCTGGTCCCGTTTCGCGGGCAAAGCGGCGATCCTCGTTGGCGCTGGCACTCGACATTCGTTCGTGGGCCGTGGGCCTCGGCAAAACAGCGAGGAAGCGATGAGCCTAACAAAAAGGAGCGGGCGAGAGGCCCACTCCTGATCAAAACCAATCATGAGTTCGGTGCCTAATATACGGGCTTTTTCCGGGGTTTCAAGCGGTTCTGCGGGCGGAGTTCGCGACTATTCCAGGCCCATGACCTGCTTCCTGATGCGCTCGAAGTCATTTTGCCCTCCAGGGTCAAAATCGGCTGAAACTGAGATAAGTGGACTTACGTCCTTCGCCCAGCGCCTTCCGCTCATAGCGCGTTTCGGGCCAGTCCGGCGGCCGTCCCCGCCAATCGGCCGTGCGCTCGGCCGTCCAGGTAAAGACGCCGCTCTGCCGCGCGAGGAGCAGCGCTTGCGCGGCATAGTCGCAATTGTCAGAAGCAAACCTGAATTCGCCGCCGTGACGGAGCGTGCGCGCAAGCTCTCCGAGCGTCTCCGTGGAGAGCAGCCGCCGCTTGGTTTGCCGCTTCTTCGGCCAGGGATCGGGAAACAGCAGGAAGATTCGGCCGATCGAGCGGTCCGGGAGCCAAGTCAGCACGTCGCGTGCGTCGCCGTCATGCACGCGGATCGTCTCGATGCCACGATCCTCGATCGCACCGAGCAGGCTTCCCATTCCATTCACGAACGGCTCGCAACCGATGAAGCCCACATCTTTGTGGTGCTCGGCTTGCCAGAGCAGATGCTCGCCAGAGCCGAAGCCGATCTCGAGCCAAACGTCGTCGACTTGCGTCGCGAACAGCTTGGTCAGGGGGGAAGGGGGCTGGGCATTCAGGTCGAGGCGGAGACGCGGCAACAGCTCGCCGATCAGCCGCTCCTTCCGCGCGCTCAAAGGCTTGGCCTTCCGCCTGCCATAGGACCTGAGCGATCTGATGTCGGTCATTGGGTCGACCGTGGGGTGGGCAACGGCTTGGTGTTGCCCACGTCATCGAGAATGGTGGGCACGGAGCTTAAGCGCCTTTGCCCACCCTACGAAAGCTCGCCGCGGATGGGCTCGACGAGGTCGAGCCGCTCCCAGGAGAATCCGCCGTCATTGTCGGGCTGCCGGCCGAAATGGCCATAGGCGGCGGTCCGCTCATAGATAGGCCGGCCGAGCTTGAGATGCTCCCTGATGCCGCGCGGGCTGAGATCCATCACCGCGCGGAGCGCGCTTTCCAGCTTGTCCTCGGCGACGCTTCCGGTGCCGTGCAAGTCAACATAGAGCGAAAGCGGCTGCGAGACGCCGATCGCGTAGGAGACTTGCAGCGTGCAGCGGTCGGCGAGCCCCGCCGCCACCACATTCTTAGCGAGATAGCGCGCGGCGTAAGCCGCGGAGCGATCGACCTTGGTCGGATCCTTGCCGGAGAAGGCGCCCCCGCCATGCGGCGCGGCGCCGCCATAAGTATCGACGATGATCTTGCGGCCGGTAAGGCCGGTATCGCCGTCGGGACCGCCGATGACGAAGCGACCGGTTGGATTGACATAGAACTTGGTGTCGCGCCCGATCCAGCCTTTCGGCATCACCTCGTCGACGAAGCCGCGCACGATCTGCTGCACTTGGGCTTGGCTCACGTTCTCGCCATGCTGGGTGGAGACGACGATCGAATCCGCGCGCACCGGCTTTCCGTTCTCGTAAGCAAGGCTCACCTGGCTCTTGGCGTCGGGACCAAGCTCGGGCGTGCGGCCGGTATGCCGCGCCTTGGCCATCTCGTGCAGGATGCGGTGGGCATAGAAGATCGGCGCCGGCATCAGCGGCTCGGTCTCGCGGCAGGCATAACCGAACATGATGCCCTGATCGCCCGCGCCTTCTTCTTTCTGCGCGCCAATGTCGGCATCGACGCCGCGGGCGATGTCGGCGGACTGCTCATGCACGTAATATTGAAACTCGGCCAGGTCCCAGTGGAAGCCTTCCTGCTCGTAGCCGATCTCGCGCACCGCGCGCCGCGCCGCAGCCTCGATCAGCTCGGGCGTCACGCTTTCCGGTCCGCGCACCTCGCCCGCCATGACGATGCGGTTGGTGGTGACCAGGGTCTCGATCGCGACGCGCGAATGCGGATCGGCCGCGAGGTAGAGATCGACCACGGCATCGGAGATGCGATCGCACACTTTATCGGGATGGCCTTCCGATACCGATTCACTGGCGAAGAGATAGTTGGTGCGGGACACTCGGGGACCCCCTGTTCGAAATGACGGAAAACCGGCGCGCGGTCTTTGAAACCGCCCGGTTCTTACAACCATTAAGCCCGGGGTCAACCCCCGCGCTCAACCAATTCGATTCTAGGAAGTGCCGGCGCTTGCGCTCAAGGCCCGCACCAGATCGACCACGCTCTTGCGGACCTGGGGGTCGGGGATCTTGACGAAGGCGCGGTTCAGCTCAAGCCCTTCTCGGCTGTTGAGGAATTCGAGGATGAAGGCTTCCGAGTCCGGCTCTGCCATGCCGCGCGCCGGGCTGCCATCGCCGCCGATATGCGGCGCTTCCTCAAAGAAAAACTGTACCGGGACATCGAGAATCTTCGAGATCTGGAACAGCCGGCTCGCGCCGATGCGGTTCACGCCCTTCTCGTATTTCTGTACCTGCTGAAACGTCAGTCCCATGCTCTCACCGAGACGCTCTTGACTCATGCCAAGTAACATTCGGCGTAATCGCACCCGGCTTCCGACATGTGCATCGACCGGGTTAGGCTTTTTGCCTGCCATTCGCTCACTCGTGATGGTCATGTGGTTCGAAAAATAACGCTCACCCAAAAACTTGATGAATGATTGTCCCCATCCGGGTCGTTCATAGGGGTGTGGTTTACCCTCGTCAAGCATGCTGGAGCCGCACGGCGTTTTTGTTCTGCTTGAGTTAATGGTGCGGCCAAATTGTATACACGCGGCAGGCGAGCCAGCCGGCAAAACCGAGCATCAACACCGAGATTTCAAGAACGATTCCGAACTGAACGAAGGCTGTCGTCGGGCCCACTTTGGGCAAGTCCGCGTCGAGCACGCCTTTCTCGTCGAGGCCGATCTCGGCGAGAATTCGTCCGTAAGGATCGATCACCGCCGAGATGCCGGTATTCGCGGCGCGGGCAACCGGCAAGCCCTGCTCGATGGCGCGGACTTGCGCCTGATGGAAATGCTGATAGGGCCCGGCACTCGATCCGAACCACGCATCGTTGGTGACGTTGAGCAGCCATCCCGGCCGCTCGCCTTTCTCGGTGACCTCGTCGGGAAAGATGATCTCGTAGCAAATCAGCGGGCTTGCCGGTGGCGCGCCCGGCACGGTGAGACGCCGCGGACCTCTGCCGACGCTGAAGCCGCCGCGCACGCCGGTGAGCTGCATGATGCCCAAGCTCTCCAGGAAATCCTGGAACGGGAGATACTCGCCGAACGGCACCAGATGAATCTTGTCGTAGCTGCCGGTGACGCGGCCCTGATCGTCGATCACCAGCAGGCTGTTATAGATACGTTGGGTGATGAACTCATCGTCACTACCTTCGTCCTCGACGATCCTGCCCGAGCCGACCACGAGAGACGTTCCCTCTGGCAGCACGGCGCCGATGGCGATGAGCGCGTCGGGAGAATCGGCGAGCGCAAACGGCACCGCCGTCTCCGGCCAGATGATGATATCGATGTCGGCAAGTTCGCCCGACTTAGTGAGGTCGAGATAGTCGGTGAAGATCTCGGCGCTGTTCTCAGGTGCCCATTTATTGGCTTGGTCGATATTGGCTTGGACGATGCGCAAGCGAATATCCGTGCTTGTCTGGGGCGCTCCTGCGAGCCGCCGTTCCCCCCACACATAGCCAAGCCCGAGCAGCAACAGAAGTGTGCACGCGAGCGCGATGCTGCCTTTGCCTCCGCCAAGCCCAGTGTCGCGGGGTGCGAAGATCGCGAAGGGGCTGGCGAAGAGAAGCACGGCAAGGAGGCTCAAGGCATAGACGCCGAGCAGGGCCGCGAGCTGCATCAGCGGCAGCGTGGCGAGAAGTCCGTAGCCGACGAGATTCCAGGGAAGGCCGGTCAGCACATGGCCGCGGGCATATTCGGCGAGGCCGACGGCAATGGCGAGCGCGAACACCCGGCCGGCTCCAGGCTGCCAGAGCAGCATGGCGAGCGCGCCGGCCGCGGCGAAGAACAGCGCCATGCCGCCCGGCATCGCCGTCATGACGAAAGGGATCAGCCAGCCATGCCGCCAAGGCTCGACCAGGAAGGCCTCGGCGATCCAATAAAGCCCGGCGAGGAAATAGCCGAAACCGAACCAAAACCCCACGATTCCGGCGCATTTCAGCCTCTGCCAGAGCCTGTCGTGCCGCGCTTGGCAACCGTCGAGCAGCCAAACCAGCGCGCCAAAAGTGAGGAACAGCACGGGCCAGGCATGGATCGGTGCGAAAGCCAGCACCGAAAGAGCGCCGATCAGAATGGCAAAGAGCGCGCGGCGCCAGCCTCCGAGGTCGGCGACCCAAGTGGCGGCGCGGATCATGCCGCTTGGCTCATTAAGGCTGGTGGGTCTCGGATGGCGAAGCGTCGCCTGCTTCGCCCTCCTCTTTCGGGACGTGAATGCGCAGCTTCTTGATCCGCCGCGGATCGGCCTCCAGCACCTCGAACTCGATGCCGCTTGGGTGACGCACCAGCTCGCCGCGCGCCGGGATACGCCCGGCGATGGAGAACACGAGCCCGCCGAGCGTGTCGATGTCTTCTTCCTGCTCCTCGGAGACGAGCTCGCGCTGGAGATGCTTCTCCAAATCCTCGATCGGCATGCGTGCATCCGCGATCAAGCCCAGCCTTGGATCGATGCGGATCAGCGGTTCGTCCTCGACGTCATGCTCGTCGGCGATGTCGCCGACAACTTCCTCCACGAGGTCCTCGATGGAGACGAGCCCGTCGGTGCCGCCATATTCATCGACCACCAGCGCAAGGTGGAGCCGCGTCGTCTGCATCTTCAGCAGAAGGTCGAGCACCGACATGGAGTCCGGCACGTAAAGCAGATCGCGCGTGATGTTCATGGTGGCGATCGAGCGTTGCAGGGCCACCTTGCCGAGATTGAGGCGCCCCGCGCCGCCGAGCTCCGCCTCGGCTGTGATCCACGACATCAGGTCGCGGATATGAATCATCCCGCGCGGATCGTCGAGCGTCTCGTGATAGACGGGCAAGCGCGAGTGCTCGGCCTGGCGGAACACGCGCATCAGCTCATCGATGGTGACGCTGTCGTCGACGGCAATGATGTCGGCGCGCGGCACCATGACATCCTCGACGGTGAGCTTGCCGAAGCGGAGGATGCGCCGCAGCATGCCGCGCTCCTGCGCGCTCAGCGTGTCGCTCTTGCTGCGGGCAAGCGCGTCCTCGATCAGCTCGCGGAGATCGGGCTCCTCGCCGAGACCGAACTTTTGCAACAGGCGATCGAACCAGGATGCCTCCTCGTCCGACTGACGCTGCTCCTCGACGGGACTGTCGTCCTCGGCGGTGGGGGTGGTGCTCATCGCGACGCCTCCGCGTCGTCGGCGTAAGGATCGGCGATCCCGAGCGAAGCAAGCGCGGTTCGCTCGATCGCCTCCATCCGCTCGGCGTCGATATCCTCGAGGTGATCGAAGCCGATGAGATGCAGCACGCCATGCACCACAAGATGCGCGACGTGAGCGTCGAGCGTGATGCCTTGCGCGCGCGCTTCCTCGAGGATCGTCTCGTGCGCGAGCACGACATCGCCTAGCAGCCCCGGTCCTTTGACCTTCTCGTGGCTGGGGAAGGAGAGGACGTTGGTCGCTGCATTCTTGCCGCGCCAGGTGCGGTTGAGCGCGCGCACCTCGGCGTCGTCGGTGAGGACTAAGGTGACCTGGTAGGTGCCTTGCGGGAGTGAGGGCGCGGCGCGGATCGCCGCGCGCGTGGCCTGTTCGATCAATCCGCGATTGAACTCGGCTTCGCGCCAGGCCTCCCCGTGACGCTCGATCTCGACCTCTAGAGTCACGCCCGAAGCAGCGGCGTCCTTGCGACTAGGGCCACCGTCAGCCATTGCGCTCACCTTTGGTGGGAGCGGATTCATAGGCATCGACGATCTTCCCCACCAATTCCCGGCGGACCACGTCGGAGCGGGTGAAGGCGATATGATCGATCTCGTCGATCCCTTGCAGAATATTGATGGCTTCGAGCAGGCCTGAATCCTTGCCCGGCGGCAGGTCGACCTGGGTCGGGTCGCCGGTGACGATCATCTTGCTCTCCTCGCCGAGGCGCGTCAGGAACATTTTGAGCTGCACCGGCGTGCAGTTCTGCGCCTCATCGAGGATGACGATAGCATGCGAGAGGGTGCGTCCGCGCATGAAGGCGAGCGGCGCGATCTCGATCACGCCGGTGGCGAGCCCGCGCTCGACCCGCTCCGGCGCCAGCACGTCGTAAAGCGCGTCGTAGAGCGGCCGCAGATAAGGATCGACCTTCTCGCGCATGTCGCCCGGCAGAAAGCCGAGCCGCTCGCCGGCCTCGACCGCCGGCCGCGACAGGATCAGCCGGTCGCATCGACCGCTCTCCAGGCAGGCCGCGGCAAAGGCCACGGCAAGATAGGTCTTGCCCGTGCCGGCGGGGCCGGTGGCGAAGACGAGATCGTTGCGTTGCAGCGAGGCGAGATAGGCGCTCTGCATCGGCGTCCGCGCGGTGATGAGCCGCTTGCGGGTGCGGATCTGCTGCGCCTCCGGCGCGCCGGAGCCGGGCTCGCCGCTCTCGTCGGGCTCGAAGGAGCGGGCATGGCGGATGGCGCCAACCACTTCGCCGACGCCGATCATCTCGCCCTGAGCGAGTCTGTCGTAAAGCAGCTCGAGCACGGATTTCGCCGTGGCGCAGGAGGCTTCGGATCCCCGCAGGCTGACGGCGTTGCCGTTGACCACGGCCTCGACCCCGAGTCGGTCCTCGAGCACGGCGAGATTGGCGTCGTAATCGCCCAGCAGATCGCGCACCAGCCTGATGTCGTCGAAATAGACGACGGTCGGCTCGCCGCCGCCATTGGCCTCCGCGGCGTGGGAGCGCTTCAGCGCCGCTCCCCGCCCGCGTGCCAATGATGCTTTCCGGATGCTGGCCTTGCTGGTCACACGGCCGCCTGAACTGGCTCGCGCCATTCAAACCCCGATTTCATGACACCGGTGAGACTGTTCTGGCTCGCAGCCGCGATGTCAACCGCGGCGATCTTGCCGATCAGCGTCTCGGGTCCCTCCACATGCACCGCCTGTAGGTACGGTGAACGCCCGGCGATCTGTCCTGGTTTCCGGCCGCGTGCCTCGAACAACACCTCCAATCGCCGCCCGACCGTAGCCCGATCGAAGGCGTGCCGGTCGCCCTCGATGAGGCTTTGCAAGGCATAGAGCCGCTCGCGCTTCAGCGCCTCAGGCACTTGATCTTCTAGGGCTGCCGCCGGCGTCCCCGGCCGCGCGCTATATTTAAAAGAGAAGGCCTGGGCGAAGCGCGCCCGTGCGGCCAGCATCAAAGTCTGATCGAAGTCGGCGTCGGTCTCCCCGGGAAAGCCCACAATAATGTCTGTGGACAGCGCGATATCGGGGCGCGCCTCGCGCACCTTGCCGATCACCGCCTCGTACTCGGCTGCCGTGTGTCGCCGGTTCATCACCTTGAGGATGCGATCGGAGCCAGACTGAAACGGGAGATGCAGATAAGGCATGAGCTTCGGCTCGTCGCCGAACAGCGCGATCAGCTCGTCGTCCATGTCGAGCGGGTGGCTCGTGGTGAAACGGAGCCGCTCGATTCCCGGCATCTCGGCGAGCCGCCGCACCAACTTGGCGAGCGTCCACGCGCGGCCCTCGGGGCCAGTGCCGTGATAGGCATTGACGTTCTGCCCAAGCAGCGTGATCTCGCGCGTGCCGTTTGCCGCCAGCCGCTCGACCTCGGCGACGATCTCCGAGGGCCCGCGAGAGAATTCGGCGCCGCGCGTATACGGCACGACGCAGAAGGTACAGAACTTGTCGCAGCCTTCCTGCACGGTGACGAAGGCCGAGATCTGCGCCTTGGCACGGGAGCGCTCAGGCAGATGCGCAAATTTGTCCTCGGCCGGGAAATCGGTGGCGAGCACCGTCTTGCCGGTGCTGCTCGCCTCGGCGACCAGCGCCGCAAGGCGATGATAGCTCTGCGGTCCGACCATGATATCGACGGTCCGCGCCCGCGCCATGATCTCGGCGCCTTCGGCTTGCGCGACGCAGCCGGCGACGGCAATCAGCGTGTCGCGGCCCTCTCTCCGTCTCGCTTCTTTAGTGAGTCGCGCGCGGCCGAGTTCTGAATAGACCTTCTCCGCCGCCTTCTCCCTGATGTGGCAGGTATTGAAAATGACGAGATCGGCTTCGGTCTGATCCTCGGTCAGGACATAGCCTGCCGGCTCGAGCGCTTCGGCCATGCGCTCGGAGTCGTAGGCGTTCATCTGGCAGCCGAAGGTCTTGATATGGAGCTTCTTGGACAACGATCTCTGGGAGGCTTGAGCCAAGCTCCGTTTGTTGAGCACGCGCGCGGCCCCCGTCAAGGGCCGATAACGAAGAGAATAACAATGTCACCGCAATTGCTTTAGGGGGGCAAAGCAGCTATCTAACCCGATCAATAAGATAGAGTTTAGGGAACGGCTTTTCCCCAGGTGATCTCGCAAAAAGCAAAATATGCTCTCCGCGCCCTGGTCGCGCTCGCCCGCAAAGGCGACTCCATGATGATCGGCGAGGTCGCCACGCAGGAACGAATCCCGCGCAAATTTCTCGAGCAAATCCTGCTCGAATTGAAGCGGCACGGCATCGTCATGAGCAAGCGCGGCAAGCTCGGCGGCTATGCGTTGCTGCTGCCGGCGAACCAGATCACATTCGGTCAGGTTTTGCGGATTCTCGACGGTCCGCTCGCCCCGTTGCCCTGTCTGAGCCGCATCGCCTACCGCCGCTGTGTCGATTGCCGCACCGAGGAAGACTGCGAGATCAGACATGTCTTTGCCAAGGTGACGATCTCGGCTCGGGAGGTCCTCGACCGCACCACCATCGCCGACGCCATCGCCGGGGCCGAGCCGTTGGTGAGGGAAGCCCAGCCCCTCCATTAGCCGCGCGAATTTTTTCTCAAATCTGACCGATG